>NZ_WIXO01000003.1 GCF_009709575.1 Streptomyces taklimakanensis | reverse complement strand
GACAGGCCCGGGTCGGAGTAGGCCAGCAGGGCGCGGGAGCGGGAGTCCCATCCGCCGTGGGCGGCGATCCGCTCGAAGGGCACGCCCCTTTCGCGGGCCTCGGTGACGAAGCCGCGGCGGAGGCTGTGCCCGGTCCACCGGCCGTCCAGGCCGGCGCGGCGGGCGGTGCGCTCCACGACGTCGCCCACGGTCTCGGGGGTGAGGCGGCCGGAGGTGTCGGCGGTGCCGTCCCTCCGGGGCCGGCCGAGGGTGGCGGCCGGGGCGCCGGTGTGGTCCAGGCGGACGAACAGCGGCCCGGCGGTCAGTCCGTGGTCGGCCATGAGGGCGCGCAGGTGGCGGAAGGCGCGCACCGGGCACAGGGCCGGGTCGGCGGCGAACGGGACCGGGAGGTCCCGGGTCCAGAGGCCGACCTTGCGGCGGTAGACGTCCACGTACAGGCCCTCGTCGGTGTCGCGGACGGATGAGAGGTCCAGCGCCACCAGCTCGCTCTCACGGGCGGCGACGGCGTAGCCCAGGAGGAGGAGCGCGGCGTCCCGGGCGCCGCGCAGCGTGGCGCGGTCCAGGGTGGCGACCATCGCGCGCAGCTCCTTGGGCCGGGCCGGGGTCGCCTGGCGCGGGAGGGCGGCGGCGTCGTTGGCCTCGGACAGCGCCCTGCGGTACGCGGCGAGGTAGGCCAGGGCGGCGGTGGTGTCCGGCGGGGTGAGGCGAGCGGCCCGGTGGGCGGCGCGGATGGCGGCCACGGCCCGTTCGATGGACCGGGGCGAGTAGGGCCGCTTGGTGCGGGGCCGGGGGGTGACGGTCAAGTGCTTGACGTAGGCGGCGAGCTGGTCGGCGGTCGCGGGGGCGGAGGGCAGGTGCTCGGTGCGGCACCACTGCTCGTACTGCTCCACGTCGGAGCGGTAGGCGCGGCTGGTGCCCTTGGGCATGAGGGCGGCCAGGTCCTCGCGCACCATGCGGGCGAGTTCGGCGTCGCGGGCCGGGTCGCGCCGGGCGGGGAGGGGTGCGTGCTCCTCCTCCAGCGGCACCAGCTCGGCCGTGACGGTCTCGGTGTCGGCGTCCAACTCGGTCTCCTCCGGGGCGTTCTGACCTTTCCTGAGAAGGAACGTTATCAGGAATAGGGGGACTGACAGGAGGTGCCACGCGCTGACACTGACTGACACGACATGACGTCTCCTCCGCGCTCGGCACGGGGGGACAACCGGGGGGAGCGAGTTAGTGCGAACTGATATCAGTTCGCGGCCCCTCGGTCGGGGGCCCGTTTCTGAAACCGGCGCCCCGGGCGGCCCGCCCCCCAGGGTGAGGGAGCGGGCCGCCCGGTGGTCACGTCCGGAGCGCGGTCAGGATCTCCTGAGTGAGCCGCGCGGACTCCCGGAAGTGCTGCGGCACGTCCAGCCGCAGCAGACGCGATTGCCGCTGCAGAGCGGCGAGGACCACCAGCGCGGCCGCCACGTCCCCGGACAGGGCACGCGGCCAGTGCGCGGCCTGGAGCCGGTCCAGCCGCAGGGCCTCCAGGCGCCGGTACTCCTCCACGGATGCGGCCCGTGCCGACGCCCGGACCGCATCCGTGACCGCCTTGCACGCCGCCCCCGGAGAGGCGTAGCCGACCTCCTCGGCCACCTGCCGCCAGGTGAGCCCGGCCATGCGCAGCTCCGCCGCCCGCGCCCGCTTCTCGGCCGCCTGCGCGCTGCGCCCCCTCGACGCGCCCACCGGATGCCTACCGAGAGGGCGCCGCCGGCGGACGGCGGGCCCGGGTGAATTCGTCCTCCAGGTCCTCCAGCTCGGCGGCGGCCTCCGCGGCCTCCGTGGTGATCCAGCCGAACCGCTCCGTGGGGGGCGCCACGGTCGGCCCGGTGTCGGTCCACGCGGCGATGCGGTGCCGGACGGCGGCGTTCTGCGTCCAGCCCTGGCGGAACCCCTCCCGCCACTGGCGGCCGAGACCGAGGAGGGCGACCAGGGCCATGCCGGAGCGGGCGACCCGGTGCGCGCTGACCGGCTGGAGCGGCCAGCACTGGCGGCACAGGTAGTGCGGGGAGAACTGCACGTCTGCCCGCGCCCCCGGGTCCAGGAGGCCGCACAGCCAGCAGCGCCGGGCCTCCTCCAGCTCCTCCGGCCGGGCGGGCACGATGCGGCACCGGGTCAGCGGGGTGATGGTGGTGCCCGTCACGCGGCCCTCCCGGCGGGGGCCCCAGCGGCCAGCAGCTCGGCGGCCGCAGTCCAGTCGGGGACGGCGGACGGCACCAGGTGCAGTACGCCGGAGCGGTCGGCCAGGACTCCGGCGGCCAGAGCGGCGTCCAGGTGACGGCGGGCGGTCTCCAGGCCGGCCCCGCAGGAGCGGGCGAGGTCCTCCAGGTCCACGGGCGCCCCGCCCTCGTCGAGGAGGGCACCGGAGGAGTCGGCCAGGGCGTGCGCGGCGTACAGCGCGGCCAGGAATCGCGAGTGGCGCAGGGCCAGGGGCATGGTCCGGTACCAGGTGCGGGCGAGCAGAGCCCGCCAGGCGTCGGGGACGGCCCCGGACGGGCCGCCGGTCGGTACGTGAGGCATGTCGGCCTCCCTCGGTGTCGCAGGAGCCCCCGGCCCACAACCAGCGGGGCGACGGGGCGGCGCTTCGGCCGGCCCCGGGTGTCCGGTGCGGGTCAGGCGTCGGTGGTGGTCCGGGCCTCCGCCTCGGACCGGTGGATGCGGAGCACGCTCCGGCGGGGACCGAACCGGCGGACGCGCATCGGGTGGCGAGGGTCGGCCAGCCACCGGAAAACCGTCCGCTCCGAGACCTGGAGAGCGGCGGCGAAGTCCTTCACGGTCAGCCACTCCGGCGCTTCGTCGGGCATGGTCTCTCCTCTCGTCAGTGATCGACACGACGTGTCATCACCTGACGGTATCCAGTGGCCCCGACACGTCCGGCGCCCCGGCCCCGAGGGCAGGGCTGACAACGGCAGTTGGACTTTTTGGACCGTCCTACGCGCGCAGGCGCGGGAGGTGGCGGGTCGGGGGTCCTCTCCCCGGTCTTCCCTCCGGTCTTCCCGCGCCGCGTCCGTCGGCGGCGCGGACAAGGGGGCTGACCTGGAGGACAAGGGGGGCCGGCGGGGAGGCCGCCCCCGCCGACTACTTGCCTGCGGGCACCCCTGCGAGCCGGAGCGGCCCGCAGGTCGCACCCTGGGTCGCGTCCCGGGTCGCGCCGGGCATCGGTCCGGGACCTGGCAGCGCTTCAGGTCAGCGCCGCAATCGGGCATGGGCCAGTGCGCCGACTACTTCCGTGGGACGGTCCTCGAACGCGAAAGAGGCCCCCGGCCCGCGTCCTCCGCGTGGGAGGTGCGGGCCGGGGGCCTCGGGGTGGTGCGGGTCAGATGCAGGCGGATTCCCAGTGCCACTCCATGGTCGGCGCGCGGCGGTCGCCGTGCTCCGGGCAGTCCGGGTCGGGGACGATCCCGCCGCACGGGTGGGCGGTCGGGCACCGGCACGCCTCGCTGATCTCGGCGTAGGGCATGGCGTGGCGCAGCTCCCGCGGCTCGGGCCGTCCGGTGCGCAGCAGCCGGTGAGCGCGCTCGCTGATCTCGTCCGGGGTCACGCCCCCCAACATGTCCAGGTGCGGCACGTGGGCGCCATCCGAGGACAGGCCCCAGTGGACCTCTCCGGGGTCGCCGTCCTCCCCGCTCCCGGCCCATCCGATCACCAGCCGGTCACCGTGGGCGGCGTGCACGGCCTCCGCCGCGTCGGCGTCCAGCTCGACCACGACGGCCGACTCATAGGCGTCCAGCACAGTCCAGCCGCGGGCCTCGATGGCGTCGGCCAGCGCGCGCACCCACGCGGCAGGCATCTCGTCGGTGATCGACACGGCGGCCCTGGTGGTGGTCATGTGTCTCCTCCTGGTGGTGGTGTGCGCCCATCCTGCGGGCCGGACAGCGGGTGTGGGGGCGGATCGGGGGACCTTCCCCCGACCGGGCTGGTGCCGGTCCCGCCCGCCCCGGCCCGGGGGCCGGAGGGGACGGCAGGGGCACCAGCGCGTCACAGGCCCCGGGCGTCCGCGAGAGCGGCGGCGTCGTCCAGCAGCTCCACGGCCGCGCGGCCGGAGGGGAGCCGGTGGTCGTTGGCCTCGGGGATGGTCTCCACGCCGGGCCATCGGCGGCGGATGGCCTCCAGGAGCACGGCCAGGGCGTCGTCCTCGGCCCGGCCGGTGGGGTCGGTGGCGGCCTCGGCGTGGACCGCCCCGTACAGGCACCGCGCCCCGTCCTCGGCCACAGTGGCGCCCTGGCACCATCCGCCGGCCTCGAGGCGGCGGGCGGCCCGCTGCAGCAGGGCGGCGGCGGGCGTGCGGTAGTCGGGGGAGGGCAGCACTGCGGGCAGCTCCACCGGCAGCGTCACGACGTCGGCCAGGTCCAGGACCGGCGCGGCCAGGTGGGCGGCGCCGCAGGACACGGCCAGGGCCGCGCGCTCCAGGCGCAGCGTCATGCCCGCGTCCACGGCCGCCAGGCGGGCGTCCAGGCCCGGCGCGGGTGTGGTGGCCCGGGGGGTCCGGGCGGGGGCGTGGGTCAGCATGTGAGGGCTCCTCGGTCGCGGGGACGCGAAGCGGGGCCCGGAGGTGCGATCTCCGGGCCCCGCGCGGGTGTCGTGGTGGGTGTGGTGGTCAGTCCTCCTGCGGCGTGCGGTTGATCGCGCCGCAGTTCCAGCACTCCCACTCGGTGGGCAGCTCGTAGTGGGTGGTAGTCCAGAACCCTTTGGGCCGGCCCTTGACGGTGCACAACGCCAGGCACCGCCAGCACTCGAACTCGAAGTCCTCCACGCGCGTCCCCCTTCCTCGGTCGGGGGCCAGTGTGGCGGCCGCAGGGGGCGGCGTGGAGGCGATTGGCGGTCAGTCCTCCTGCGGGGTGTCCTGGTGGCCGGGCAGCGCCCACACGCCGTGCCCGGCGCGGACGACCAGGCCCTCGTCCTGGAGCTTGCTCAGGGCGTTGTCGACGGACCCCGAGGCCGGGCCGCCCTCGGTGCCGACGCCGACCGCGGCCCGGATCTCCCGCGTGCGCAGCGGGCCGCCCGCGAGGGCTTCGAGCACCTGGTCCCGCAGCGTGCGGGGCGGGGCCGGGACGGACGGGGCGGCGGGGCCGGCCGACCGCTCCCGCCGGGGCGGCGCAGCCTCCCGGCCGCCGTCCTCGTCGGCCTCCCCGCCCAGGAGGCGTTCAGCGGCGGCCAGCGCCTCCGCGTACGCCTGGCGGAAGACGGCGGCCTCCTCCGGCGTGAAGTCGGGCACCGGAGCGGACTCCATGAGGTCGATCAACCCCGGGTAGGTGCGCTCCCGCTTGATGGCCCGCCAGACGCGGGAGAGGTAGGGCTGCCCGGACTGGATGAGCCAGGCGGTCCCGGCGGTCACCGGCCCGGTCGGGGCCTCCTCGCCGCCCCATGCGGCCTCCAGCTCCTCCGCGCCGCCCGCGCCGAAGTATTTCGGCACGGGCGTGATCTCCGTGTTGCCGCTGGACATGTCGGCCGCCATGGAGCGGGTCATGGAGGAGTTGACCCGGCCCAGCCACACAGAGCCTTGCTTGGCGTTGGCGCGGATCTTCTCGGAGTGGGCGAGGTCCTGGAGGTGGATGGACTGGCCGGCGATCCTCACGCCTACGCCGACCTTGCGCCAGGTGATCTGTCCGGCCCCGAGCATCCCGGCGACCCACTTGCGGAACTCCTGAGGCAGCCCGGAGTCCTCGGCGATCATGCGGTTGATCTCGTCCATGGTGAGGATGACCAGCCGCCACGGCTTGCCGAGGACGAACGAGCCCCACCCCCGGGCGGCGCTCTCCTGCTGCCGGTAGGAGGCGACGGCGGAGACCGCGGCGAGGGTGGCCGCGGACTGCGCCTGTCCGGCCCCGAAGTGCGCGACCCGGCCCGCGGCTTCGGGCAGGCTCATGCCGTCCTGGGCGTCGGCCACGATCGACACGACGCCGTTGATCCGCTCGGCCGCCAGCAGCGTGAGCAGCGTGACGGACTTGCCGGAGCCGGGGGCGCCCACCAGGAGGTCGGTCAGCGCGCCCAGCTCCGGGTCGTACAGGGGCCAGCGGGCGGGCCTGCCGTCGTGGCGCAGGCCGATGGCGATACGGCCGCGGGCGTCCATGCGCAGATCGTCCGGGGTGGCCTCCCGCACGGTCAGCAGCGGGTGCTCCCGGTAGACGGTGACCACGCCCCGGGCCATGCCGTCGGTCTCCACCATCACCAGCTCGGGGTCCTCCACCCCGAGCGCGCGGGCCAGCTTGCGGCGGGGGAGGGTCAGCAGTTCGCTGTCGGCGGCCTCCACGCGCAGCGCGATCCGGTCGGCCTGGATGCGGTGCTCCACCAGGCGCACGCCCGGGGCGACGCCGCCCGGCCCGCCGACCCTGGCGTCCCACAGGGCGGCCAGCGCGTCGCCGGGCTCGGCGTGCTCCTGGCGGGCGGTGGGGGCGACGCGCACGGCCAGGCGGCCGGGACCGTACCCGGGCACCGGGGCCAGCTGCACGCACTCGACGGGGACGTCGAAGACGGCGGCCACGGTCCGCTCGTCCAGGGACGCGGGGACGGCGGAGCCGGCCGGGGCGAGGATCACCGCGTCGAAGTCCGGCCGGTCCTCCCGGTGGAGAGTGACGGCGGTGAGGACGGTCGGCCCGGTGGCCTGCGAGGCGGCCCACAGGCGCACCAGCCCGGACCGGTACCCGTCCTCATACGCCTCTGCGGGGGCGTGTGCGGGCTCCTGGGCGGCGATCGTCTCCGGCAGGGTCTCCACGGCCCGGCGCAGGCCCCGAGAGCGCGTCAGGGGCGCTGCCAGGCCCGCCAGGGCGGCCACGCCGACCGGCACCGCGTACTCCCACCACGAGGAGCCGGGGGCGGCCAGGGCGGCGGCGTAGGCGCCGGACAGCCCCAGGGCGGGCAGCGCGCGGGAAGAGGCGACCAGGAGGCCGGTGGTGTCCTCCCGGTCGCGGGTGCGGCCCCACAGCCGGTAGAGGACCCCGGCCCCGGCGCCGAGGGCGGCGGCGTGCAGCCCCCACACGTCCGTCTGCGGGCCGATGGCGGCCACCAGGCCCCCGGCGGCGTAGGCGGTGCGCTCCACGGCCGTCCAGCGGCGCGCGGCGGCCGGGCTCAGGCCCCGGTCGTCGGCGGCCTCCAGGGCCGGGGCGGCGGCGGTGGTGGTCTTCACGGTCTGGGCGGTCACGGTCTCCTCCTGGTGGTGGAAGCGGGCCGGGGCCCGGCCTGGTGGTGGCCGGGCCCCGGGTGGGCGGGTGGTGGTGAGTGGGCGTCAGCGGGTCCGGTAGAAACCCGGCCGCGCCTGCTGAACCCCTGAGGCCTGGACGGCCTCGTACACGCCGGCGTACTCGGCCTGGTGGGAGTCGTGGAGGTCGCGGGCGCCGGCCTCCATGTGGTCGGCGGCGTCGGCCAGCTCGCCGGACGCCTCGGCCACGGCGCGCAGCGCGCCGGACGCCTCGGTGATGAGCGCGACGAACCGCGGCTCGACCTCCGCCTGCTGGCACAGCTCGGCCAGGCGGGCGGCGTCGTCGGCGTCCGTCTCCATCCGCTGGCGCAGCTCCCACAGCCCTTCGCGCAGGGCCAGGGCGGAGGCGGTCAGCGTCGCCGTCCGGGCGGCCAGCCGCGTGAACGACGGCGGCGCGTCGGTGCGGTCGGGCAGGTAGGCGGTGCGGGGCTCCAGGTCGGACACGGCGGTCACTCCTCGTTGTGGATGCGGGCGGAGGGCATGGACAGGCCCGCGTCGGCGGCGGCCTGCTGTACGGGGCGGTAGGCGTCGTGCATGGCGTCGTGCGCGGTCTCCACGGCCTCGGCCGCGTGCAGCGAGCTGCCGCGCATCTCCTCGGCGCGGCGGGCGAGGACGTCCATGGACTCCGACAGCCGGACCATCGCGGCCGACGTGAGGTCTCCGATCACGTTGTGGCGCTCGGCCAGCTCCTCCGCGAGCTCGGCCAGGGCGGCGCGCAGGCGGACCGCCTTGTCCGCCAGGGCCGCGCACTCGTCGTAGGTGGCGAAGCAGCGCGTCCGGGAGGCGGCCAGGGCCTCCAGGACGTCATCCAGGGTGATCTCTGTCAGGTGCTCCGGCGCGGCCCCGGACGGGCCGGGCATGGTCAGTGGTGCGCTCACGGGCGCCTCCCTCGTGGTCGTGGTCTTGCTGGTGGTGGTGCCGGGCTCGGCCACCGGCAGGCCCCGCGTCGCCGCGCGGGCGTACCGGGCACGGCGGGTGGAGTCGCCGGGGACGTGCAGGGACTCGACCGTGACGTCCGTGGCATCGGCCGCCGCGGCGGCGTCCTGCATCGACTCCCACGCCGACCGCCGACCGCCACCAGGCGGGGGCGGCGGCGCGGTGCCCATCCAGAAGTCCCCGCCGTCGTCGAACGGGTCCTCACCCGGGTCGCCGGCGGGTGCCTCCTGGCGCCGCTCCTGGCCGGTGCCGGGGCCGCCGGGCGGGGCCTGGTCGGCGCTTCCCGCTTCGGTGTCGTGGCCGGGGCCTGGCGTCTGAGCCGTGTCGGCGTCCTGCTCCAGTCCCGGGTCGGGGGCGTCCTGGTCGGCCCGCCAGGGGTGCCGCAGGCCCTCCGCGCGGCGGCCCTCGAACCGCCTCGCGGCTTCCTCGGTGAGGGCCTGGCCGAGCGTGGTCCGGCCCGCGCCGGCCTTCCCGGTGCCCGTGCCCGTACCCGTCTTCCGGTCCGTGCCGGTGGGCGCCGTGGCGCCGGCACCGGGGGTGCCACCGTTGGCGGCCGGGGACGGCGTGCCGGAGCCGGTACCCGCCGACGTCCCGGAGGACCCCGGCGAGGACTTGCCGCCGCCCTTGCCGAGCACCTTCCCGGCCGCCGTCCTGGCGGCGGAGACGGTCCGGCCGAGCCCTCCGCCCCGGCCGGACCCGCTCCCCGCCGACCCAGCCGAGGACCCGGAGGAGCGGCCCGCCCCGGTGCCCTGCCCGCTCCCGCCCCCTCCGGTACGGCCGGGCGTCCTCGAGGTGCCGCCGCTGGCGGGCGAGGAGGACCGGCCCGGCCCGGTGCCGGATGACGAGGACCTGGAGCCGTGGCCGGAGCGTCCCGGACCGGAGGTCCCGGCCCCGGCGCCGGTGGACGTCCCGCCGGACCGGCCCCCGGAGGAGGACCGGCCCGAGGTGCCCCCGGTGCTCCCGGAGGTGGTGGGCGTGCTCCTGGTGGAGCGCGACGGCCCCGAGCCGCCCGTGCCGCCTGATCCGGACCGGCCCCCGCCGCCGCTGCTGCCCGTGCTCCCGCCCGGTGAGCGCTGGAGGGTCCGCCGGCCCCAGTCGTGACTGGACGGCACCCGCGGCGACACCCTGCCGCCCGTGCCGCCGTGCCGCAGCTCGGCCGCCTCGGCCCTGAGGCGGGCCGCGCGCAGCGGCGCGGTCTCCGCCTGCCGCTCCAGGCGGCGCTGCCGCCAGTCCTGGACCACACCGACCGTGCCGCGCAGCGCGGCGAGCGCCACCGCCAGGACGGCCGACAGGGACAGCGCCCCGAGCCGAGGCCCGGCCGGGTCGCCGGCGCCCTCCGACCGGAACGTCGCCGGCACCTGTCCGGCGGCCGGGAGCGGAGGCAGGGACGGCAGAGCCACGGGGAGGGCGGCCAGGGACTCGGCCGCCGACCGCCGACCGCTCCCCGCAACGGGCGCCGCCCCGCCCCCCGATGGCGCGGGGGACGGGGCGGCGGGAGGAGCTGCCGGAGGCGGCGGAGGAGCCGCGGGCGGCGGAGCCGGAGGGAGCGGGGGAAGCCCCGGCGGGCCGCTCCCCCCGGGGAAGTTGATCACGTTGCTGGACATCGGGTGGCCCCTTCCAGGGTTGACAGACGGTGACCGCCTTGCGTACGCGCGCGGGCGTCCGCGCGCCCGAGCGTCCGCGCGTCCGCATAATGCGCGCGAGGCGGTCACCGGGTGGTGATGAGGATGATGAAGGTCACTGCCCGTAGCGCTGGCAGTAGTTCTCCAGGAACCGCGCGAGGTCGTCCCACGCCTCCGGACGGCCCGCCCGCTCCTGCGCGGCGGCCACCGCGCGGGCCTGGTCCCACCAGGCCGCGGCGACGCCGCGCGGGCCGCGCTGTCCCTGCGCGGCGAGCCGGGCCGCCAGGTGCCGGCGGCGGTTCTCCTCGCGGCGGGCCGCCGCCGGGCTGGCGGCGGCCTGCGTCGTCGGCTGCATCGGTCACGCTCCCCTCTGCCACAGGTCGGAGATCCCGCGCACCTGGCCCGCGTCCGGCGCGGCCGGGGCCTGGCCGCCCGCCGCCCCGGCCCCCTGTTCCTGGCCGAACGCGGCGGCGGCGGTGGCGGTCTTGTGCAGGGACTTAGCGGTCGCGCCCTCGATGGCGGCCTGGCCGGCCTTGCGCAGCTCCTTCGCGCGGCGCTTGGCCTCCCGCTGCTCCGGCAGGGCGGCCAGGGTGCGGGTGTGGTCGGCGTAGGCGGTGCGCAGGCCCTCGGCGTGGCGGGCGGCCTGCCGGGAGGCGGCCTCCAGGCCGCGGAGGTGCTTCTCCACCCGGCGGGCGCGCAGGCGGGCCGACCAGGGCCGGTCTCCGGGGACGTGCTGGGCGCGCAGCGCGGCCTGGAGGGTGGCGCGGGCGGCGCCGTAGTCGCGCTCGTCGCCGGTGTGGACGCGCTGCCGGTCCAGGGTCCAGGCCGAGAGGACTTGGAGGTCCAACAGCCGCTCGTAGTCGGCGGCGTCGTTCACGGCGGGCGGCTGCCCGGCGCGCAGGTCGGGGGTGTAGTCGGTCACGGTGCTCCTCCTGGTGGTGAACGTCGGTCGTCAGGGGTTGGGGGCCTGGAGGTCCCACAACCGCCCCGGCCGGGCCGGGGGCGGCAGTGGTGAGCGCCAGACACGCGGGAGGGGCGGCCCGGTGCGGGCCGCCCCTCGGTGGCGGTACGGTCAGCGGGCGGTCCGCCCCCGGCTCCAACGGGGGCGGACCGTCGCGGTGTCAGGGCCGGTAGCCATCGGCCAGGAGCGCGGCGGCTTCCTTGCGGCGGGCCGACGCCGTGGCGGGCGAGACGCCTCCGAGCGCTTCGGCCACGCGCTCCAGCGGCAGCCGCTCGGCGTCTCCGCCGGCCTCGGCCAGCACCAGCCGGGCCACCTTCCGGGCGGCCCGCTCGGTCGGGGAGAGCCGCAGTTCGTCCTCCGTTTCGACCGCGCGCCGCTCGATTTCGAGGGCGCGGGCCGTCGCTTCGACCGCGCGCTGCCGCGCTTCGGCGGCGGCGGCCTCGTCTTCGGCCACGGCCCGGTCGGCGGCCTGCTTCTGCCGCCGGGCTTCGGCCGCGCGGGCGGCGTCTTCGGCCGCACGGGCTTCGATTTCAGCGGCACGCCGGTTCGCTTCGGCCGCGCGCAGCCGGGCTTCGGCCGCGCGCTCGGTCTCGACCGCCCGCGCCTCCAGCTCGGCCGCCTGGTCCTCCTCGGCGGCCTGGCGGCGCAGCTCGGCCGCGCGCAGCTCCTCCTCCGCCGCCTTGCGGTCGGCCTCCTGCCGCCGGGCCCTCTCCTCGGCCTGGCGGGCCTCAGCGGCGGCCTCACGGGCGCGGGCCTCGGCCACGGCGGCGGAGTCCACCGCTTCGGCCTCCAGCGCGGCCAGGCGCTCCGCCGCGGCCGTCTGGGCGCCCACCTCGGCTGCGGTGGTCTTCACCGAGCCATCGGCCCGCAGCGCGGCCTTACGCCGCTCCGCCTCCCGCTCCTTGGCCCGGATCTCCTCGGCCACCTTGCGGTCGGCCTCGGCCTCCCGGCGCTCCCGCTCCTGCTCCTCGGCCGCCTGGGGCAGCGCCAGGGCCTCATCGACCGTGAGGCCGTAGCGGGCCATCGTCAGCGGCAGACGCGCGTCTGACGGCGCGTGCTTGGCCTTGCCGTACTGGCGCTCCAGCATCACCCGGTAGACGCGCAGCGCCCTCTCCCGGGCCACCACGGCGGAGTAGGGCAAGCCCCAGAGCTTCATGCGGCGCCACATGGTCCAGGTGCGGGCCGGGGAGAGCAGCCACCGCAGCAGCGGCACCCCGCCGGTCTCCCGGCCGGCCTCCAGGTCGGCGGTGCGGACGACCAGGAACCGCGCGGCCTCCACCGCCACCACGAACAGCAGCGGCATGACCGCGTGCATCGCCGCGGCCACCGGATCGGCGGCCGGGGAGAGTTCCCCGGCGTTGGCGTTGAACCACACCGTGGCCAGGGTCAGGCCGTGCGCCACCGGTCGCAGCCACGGCCAGGACACCCCGCGCCGCAGCAGGTAGAGGTCGGCGGCCAGGGCCACGATGATCCCGGCGTCCACGCCGATGGGGAACCAGGGCGCGAAGTCCCCGAAGCCCTTCTGCGCGGCGAGCTGTCGCAGCGCGGAGTAGGACCCGGCGAACCCGATCCCGGCCACCACCGCGCCACCGAGGACGGCGACGCACAGCAGCAGCCGGCCGAGGACGGCGGCCCGGTCCCGGGGCGTGCTCGAAGCGGCGGCCGGTGTGCTCGAAGTCGGGCCGGGCGTGCTCGAAGTCGGGGCCGGTGCGCTCGAAGCGGCGGCCGGTGGAGTCGAAGCGGCGGGGGGTCGGGCCGTGGTCGGCGGCGGGGCGATGGTCGTCATGGGTGCCTCCCGGTGGGGTGTGGTCGAAGCGGAAGTCTGCGGGCTCGAAGCGGCGGCCGGTGTGCTCGAAGTCGGGCCGGGCGTGCTCGAAGCGGCGGTCTCGGCGGCCGGGGGGACAGGGCGGCCCCGCGCCGCGCGGGGCGAGCGGGGCCGCCCTTGGGCGGTCAGTGGTCGCCGTGCTGCTGGCGGCGGGCGGCCTCGGTCATCTCCCGGACGGTGGCCTCGAACGAGCGGCCGGACTCCAGCAGGGTCCGGGTGAGGATCTGGGCGGCGCGGCCGGAGTCGCCGGCCTGGAGGGCGGCGCGCAGGGCGGCGGTCTGATCAGCGATGAAGTCCACGCCGTCAGTCCTCCTCGCCGCACGCGCAGACGCAGCCGCGGCCCGCGCACTGGCGGCAGTCCTGGCAGGTGTCGCACACGCGGCAGTGCTGGCACCCGGTGCGCGGGTCCGGCGGCCAGCACGCGCACCCGGTGGGCTGCCAGGGCTCCTCGGAGCCGATGCCGAGCTGCCCGGGGGTCATCACGTGCGGGGTGCGGCGCGGGGCCGGGAGGCGGCGTTTCGTGCGGGGCATGGTCATCTCCTCTCGTGAGGTCACGGTCGTCACAGGCCGCAGCGCTTGCACGCGGACCCGTCCTCGTTGGACTCGCCGCACCCCGAGCACAGGTCCCTCCTCATCGCTCGGCCCTCCGGGGACGGACGGCGTGGGCGCAGCCGTCCAGGAGCGGGCAGGCGGCGCAGGTGCGCAGCGCGACCGCGCGGGCGGCGGCCCGGTCGGCGGCCGTGCCGGTCCGGTAGCGGGCGGCGTCGTAGACCTCCCACATGCCGGAGCAGGCGGCGCGGGGCGGCTCCCGGCGGTCGGGGGCGGTGCCGGCGGCGGCCAGGAGCCGGGTGGAGCGGATGCGGTGCAACGCGGTCATCACTTGCCCCCGCCCCGGACCCGGCGCAGGGCCTCGTCCATGTCGGGGTCGGAGTCGGTGGGCGCGGCCTGCGTGGCGGAGCCGTAGATCTCACGGCACCGGCACCTCCAGTAGCCGCACAGGTCGCAGGCGTCGGTAGCGGCCAAGGTCGGGATACGGTGTCGCATGCGTTCTCTCTCCTCCTGGTGGTGGAAGCGGACGCAGCGACGGCCCCCCGGGCATTACGGCGTCGGTAGCGCCGCCCGGTGGGGCCGTCGTGCTGTGTGATGGCGGGGCCGGTCAGGTGCCGGTCGTCCCCTGCCGGTGGAGGTAGGCCCGGTGGGCTGCCTCCTGCATCTGGGCCAGGGATATCTGCCGGTCGTCCCAGACCAGCCGCATGCGGCCGTCCGGGAGCCGGTCCAGCCGGGCGGGCTCCCCGGCGGGCAGGCGGCCGGTCTCGATGACCACCAGCTCCCCGCCGTCGTGCGGTGTGTCGTCTCGGCTCAGGTCCATGCGCTGTTCCTCGGTGGGTCGGTGGTGGGGTCAGGCGGCCAGGGCGGCGGTCGGCTCGTCGGCGGCCGGGACGGGCAGCGCGGCGGGCACCAGCTCGGTCACGCGCAGGGACGGGGCGCAGGGCCGCATGGGGACGTCCCCGAGGCCGAGGCGGGCGTAGGTGGCGCGGATGGCCTCCAGGTCCGGCGTCTGCCGGGAGGACGGCACCCGCTCCACCAGCCACCGGCCGTACCGCCCGGCCGGGAGCCGACCGAGCGTCTTCTTCGCGCGGCGCTTGCCACGGTCGGCGGCGCGGGCCTGGTCACAGGCGGCGGCGTAGTCGGCGGCTGCGGTCTCGATGGCCTCCGGGGCCGGCATCTCCTCCGGGCCGTAGGCGTCCGCCGGGTCCGGCACGGTCTCGGTGCGGACCAGGGCGGCCGGGGCGACCACGGACCGTACGGCGTCGGAGACGGTACGGGCGGCGCGGCGGACGCGGGTGAAGTCGAACATGCTTCCTCCTGGTGGGTTGGTGCGGTGCGTCCCCGGTCCGGGTGTCGGTAGCACCCGGGCGGGGAGAGGGCGGCCGAGCGGCCACCGGCCGCCCCGAAGCGGGGCGACTGGACGCGGCTCGGGCACGCGGACCCGCCCGTTCCCGTGGGGCGCGGGCGGGCCGCTTCAAAGTCGTGCGTTGTTCTCTCTCTGCCATCGCTAGCAGTTCGCCGGCGCCCCGCGCTGTGACCCGGGGGCGCGTAGGACCGGAGCCGTGTCAGGTACTCCGCTTGCCCTCCCCTGTCCCGGCCGGGGCGGCCTCCTATGGGTGGTCTCAACTCCCGCCAGGCGGGGGTCTCGTGCGCTTCCTCCGGTCCAACTGCCGCTGTCCCTCGGGGCGCTGTCCCCGCGTCACGCGCGGGCACAAGGACGAATGTATGGATGATCCAACTCAATGTCAAGACATTGAGCCCGAAGGATTGACTTTGGTACGGTGGGCACAACTGAACGACCAACCAGGAGGGATGAGACGTGAACGGGAATCAGATCGCCGCCGAGCTACGGCGGAAGATCACGGCCGGGGAGTACACCTACGGCTCACGGATGCCGAGCGTCCGGGACCTAGCCGCCGAGTACGGCGTCAGCCAGCAGACCGCCGCCGCCGCGTACGCCAACCTGGAGGCCACCGGCATGGTGCGCGTCGGGCGCGGCGTACAGGGCACGATCGTCACCGCTGGCCCGGCCGCTGACGCACACCTCGGCCACTTCTCCCCGCCGGACCTGGCGGCGGCAGACGCGGCCTGGAAGCCCGTCAACGGCGGTACCGCGAGCGAGGAAACCGTCAGCGTGCGCCAGGTGACCGCCGATGCCCTCATGGCTGAGTGGGGCATCCCGGAGGGCACGGGGGTCGTGGAGCGGGTCCGCATCCGGTGTGTGGACGACACGCCGGTTCAGCACAAGGTGACCGTGGTCCCGCTGGCCGTCGCCGGGAAGCGCCCGGAGGGGTACGACGGCATCCCGCCCATGCTGGCGCCGGTGGGCGCCGAGCCGGTGAAGCCTCCGCGCGGCGTGCGCATGGCTGACTGGCTGGGCTGGGACCTGGC
Organism: Streptomyces taklimakanensis; assembly: GCF_009709575.1. NCBI lineage: Bacteria > Bacillati > Actinomycetota > Actinomycetes > Kitasatosporales > Streptomycetaceae > Streptomyces > Streptomyces taklimakanensis. Next base: position 6,114 of record NZ_WIXO01000003.1, on the reverse strand, counting down.
CCATACGCAGTGGTCAATCACGGTGGAGCCGATGACGGCCGGGGCGGCGGACGTCCTCGGTGTGTCGGAGGGGGTGCCCGCCTTCCGCATCCTGGCCGTGGCCCGCGACAGCGACGGCAGCACGGTCTACGCGACCGCCACGACGGTCCCGCTCCACCACCGGATCACGCTCGACATCATGGAGGACTGACCGTCCAACCCCTCAGACACGCAAGCGCCCCGCCCGGGAGCATCGGGCGGGGCGCTTCGCTGTGTGGTCAGTGGTCAGGAGACGGGGCGGATGGTTCGGCGGCGCCGGGAGTCGGTGTTGCTGACCTTGCGGGGCGCGCGGGCTCGGTCGTCCGGGATGACGGGCGGGTCCGTCAGGGCGGTTGCGATCATGTCGCGCAACTCGGGATGCAGCGTGAAGTAGTACCGGGCATTGATCCGGTAAAGGCCGGCGGCCGTCCGTACCAGGAGGCGGAGCCCTTCCAGGCGGGCGAGGGATTCGTGGACGGTGGAGACCGAGTTGCCGCAGTCCTCGGCAACGGTGTCGACGGGGACGGGGATGGGGTCGAACAGGCCGCCGTGGTCCTCCACCCATGCGAGCGTGCAGTGCTGGGCGGCAGAGAGGTTCAGGGAGTAGACAGACGGGACGGTTAGATCCCGCTCGGGATTGAAGCTGTCAGCGGGCATGGTCGTCATCGCGTCTCTCCTGCGGCGCGGCGGGGCCTCGGAGCGGCCTTCCCGGCGCTCTTGGGCTTGCTGGTGGACTTGGTGAGTGCTTTCTCGTCCGGGGTCACTCGCGGCGGCGCGATGCGTCGGCACGCGCTGACCTGAGTGCTCCCGGCCCCTTCCCAGTATCGGAGCGGGTTGAGCTGGTAGGCAGCAGCCCGAGGTGAGGGCTTCACCACCAATCCGAGCTTGACCAGGCGGGCCAGTGCCTTGCGGCAGGTGGAGTCGTTGGCGCCGATGTCCTCGCCCAGCTCGTCCGGGGTGACTGAGACGAACCCGGCTGCAGCTCCATGCTCGCGGAGCCATTCGAGCGTCGCCCACTCGGCCGCGGCAAGCCCGAGGGAGTACAGCGGGACGTCGCTGCCGACAGACTGCAAGGTGTACCCCTTCCCGTCGAACTGGTGGGGCGTCCGTGGCCGTGCTGACACCGCCTCCCCGGTGTCCATGTTGACCAGGGCCATGTTCGGCCCCCTCTTCCTGGTCATCCCGTGCCCTTCTCTCATCGTCCCGCTAAGGGGCTCTTTTCCGCCCCTTAGCTCCGAGCGACCGCCTATTACACGGGTAACTTACCAGCTCAGCATTCGAAAAACAGCCGCTAAGAGGGGTGTTCACACGTACGGGTTGCCCTCTACGGCCCGCGCCGAGGAGAGCGCAGGGGGTAGCTAAGCGGCTGTTTTTCGCTACCTAAGCGGCGCTTTTTAGCCGCTTAGCCGCGCGTTTCCCCAGGTCAGGGGCACGGCCCCCTTCTTTAACAGAAGGCCCACCCCTCCCGAACGCACCACCAGCACCGGCCGGACAGCAAGCATCAGGCCGTGGTCGGCGCAGGTCATGAAGCCAGCAGGAGCGGAAGGCCAGCGACCCGGTACGGGTCACTTCCCGGGAGCGCAGCCGGGCGGCGTGTCCTCAGCCCTGGCGGGCTTGCGGGCCCCGCTCGTGCCCCGTCCCCGCCGCTGGCGTCCGCGCCTGGTCGCCGCCTCCCAGGAAGGGCCAGCGGGACCCTGCCGTCCGTGGCTGAGGTACCTCCGCCCCGCCGTTGCTGACCGCGCCTTCCCGGGGGTCCCGTTCTGTGGCTGAGGTCTCTCCCCGCGCGGTGATCACCAGCACCATCAAGCGGAACCACAGGCGGCGGGCGGCCGAGGCTCTACAGGCCGGGGGCGGTCATCCGGCGACGGCAGCACCCCCGTTCCAGTCCCCGGCGGGCGGGGGTCCGGAGGAGCCCGCCGGGGGAGTGCGCAAGGGCGTAGCCCGCCGCCCCGGAGCGGAGCGAAGGGGTCGCCATGAGGAGGCCGCAACGGCGGCGTACCCCCACTGGGCAGGGTCCGGCCGACGGAGGCGACGCACTGCCGGACCGGACCGCAAGGTCCGGTGCCCCACGACGGTGGGTCAGCCGGAAAGAGCCGGCCCCGGGCGAAGCGGGCGCGGCCACGTACCTGGCGTGCTGGCGTCCTTCCGTTCCGCCGAGGAAGACCAGCACTGCGGCCCGGACGGACACGCGGCAATCCGCCGACAAGGGCCGTGAGCGCCCCCCTGAGCGACGCATGTCACCCCGCGCGGCTCCACCGCCGCCGGGACCGCCCTCGGGCCGTCAGACGGCCGCACAGCGCCCCGGAGGCGGACACGGCGACGGCCCGCCGGGTGAGCACCCCGGACGGGCCTCCGCGGAGCCTCATGGACCCTGGCGTCCGACCGGGACCCCATGGACCCCCAGCGCGCCGTGACCGGCCCGCGCGGCTGCCCAGTTACAGCCGGGCGACCTCGAGGCCGCCCACCAGGCGGTGACAGCAGTACGTGTTACTACGCGCCGCCGCCCTCGTCGCCGCCACGGAACCGGAACCCGGCCCGGGTCGCGTACTGCGCCCCCTCGTGGCGCAGCCGCTCCGCCCGCCCGAGGTCGTACAGCATCGCGGCCTCCAAGACCTCCGGCGGGATCGCCTCGTACACCTGCCGTTGCTGGGCGACGGCCGCCTCCAGCGTCGCCATGGCCTCCGCCCCGGCGTCCACCTGCTCGGGGGTGACGTCGCCGGCGTCCTGCTCCGGCTCCTGGTGCTCGTCGACGGACGGCCGGGCCGGGGCCGGAGCGGTCAGCCGGCCTTCCGCGACCGCCACCCGCACCACGTCCCCGGCCTGGTCAGGAGAGGCCAGCCGGGACGGGAGGGCGCGCACGGCCTCCCGGAGCCGCGCGGCGGTCACCCGACCGCCCTGCTCCCGCACCGCCTCGTACACGGTCCGCGCCGCACCCACGCCGTGCCTCTTCGCCACGGGCACCAACTCCCGCACCTGCGCCTCATTGATGTCCCCAATTGGGGACAGCGCGACGGCCACCGGCCACGCCTCGATCAGCCGGTACGCCTGCGACCGGCGCATCCCCCACCGGTCCTCGACGTACTCCGCGAACGTGCTGTGCGTCTCCCGGTACAGCCTCGCCTGGTTGATCGTCGCCAGGGCCTTCCCCGCCACGGCGAACGCGACTTGAAGGCTGGCGACCGCCCGCTCGCACGTGGTCAGGTCCGCGCGCTCCCGGTCGTCCAGCTCCTCTGCCGGGCTCCCCGCATAGGGCGCGGGCACCTGCTCCACGGTCAGCGGCGTGGTCACGTCCGCGCCGGTCAGCTCCGCCACGACGCCCCCGGCACGGGCAGCCGCGGGCCGTCCGGGACCGATCTCCTCCGGCTCGTCGGCGTCGTCCGGCTCGGCGCTGACGGCCGGCCTCAGGGACAGGGAACGGCGGCGGCTCACGCGGCACCCTCCCGGGCCAGGAGCAGCCCGGCGGCCTGCGCGTAGTCACTGGCCACCGTCGACTCCGGCGCCCACGACCGCACCGGTTCGCCGGCGGCCGGGGCCTCCGAGGCGCGCACGCTGCGCCGGACCGGCACCACCGGCACCTCCGGGTAGTCCTCCGCGACCCGCTCCGAGAGCTGCCGGGCGAGCCCGGACTTGTCCCACGCGGTGAGCAGCACCATGCCCACCCGCAGCTTCGGGTTCAGCATGCGCTGCACGCTGCGGATCGTCTTGTGGAGCGAGGCCATGCCCATCACGTCCAGGCCGCCGACCCGCAGCGGCACCACCGCTTCATCCGCCGCGGCGAGCGCGGCGACGGTGACCAGGCCCAGAGACGGCGCGCTGTCGATCAGCGTCACGTCGTAGCGCGCGGACCCGGCGTCCTCCGCGTCCTCCGCCAGCGCGGCGGCCACCGCTTTCTCCGCGCCCACCGGCCGCTCGTACTCCACCCGCGCCAGGTCCAGCCCGGACGGCACGACGTCGATCCCCTCGAACCGCGTCGGGTACGTCGCCTCCGCCAGCGTGCACTCCTCGAAGAACACCGACCGCAGCGAACGCGGCTCCTCCCCCTCGGGGTGCTGCGGGCGCAGCCACGCCGACAGCGCGGCCTCCTGCGGGTCGGCGTCGATGACCCGGACGCGGTACCCGTCCGCCGCCCACGCCGCCGCCAGCTCCACCGCCGTCGTCGTCTTCCCCGCCCCGCCCTTCTGGTTGACCACGGCGAACGTGCGCGGCGGCCGACCCGGAGTGTGCGTGCCCGGTACGAGGACCTGCGGGCGCCACGCCTGGTACGGGGCGTCCACGGGCCACGCGGCCACGACCTCCAGCCGGTCCGGCGTCTCCAGCGGCGGCAGTGCGATACGGGAGCCCTCGGCAGGGCCTCCCGGCTCTCCTGGTGGTGTCGTCATGCCCGGAACCTAACCATCCGCCCAGAGCCCGGACCTACAGCCCTACGCGCACGAACCCTTCCGAAGCGGGACGCGACCCGGCCGAACCGGCCTCCCGCCCAGGTACCGCACGGGCTCCGGCCCTCCCAGGCCGGGACGGGCGACCGCGCGGGGAGGGCGGAAACGCGAACCTTTTGCGAACCCCCCGCCGCGGCTGCCGCCGCCCTCGAGGTGGCCGACCGCCCACACGGTCACGCGGCCGGGACCGCCGCCAGGTGCCGGCGACGCCGGGTGACCCGGGCCAGCCGGGCAGAGGAGACCACCGCCCGGCCCCGCTTGGCCGCGCACCCCGGGCCGACCCCGGCCGCCCTCGACTCCAGCGACCGCAGAGGCCGCCCGCACACCTCGCACCGCCGGACCCTGGTCGACGTCGCCACCGCCGCCCACGCCTCCGCGCCCGCGCCCAGCTCCTCCACGCCGAACAACGCCCCCTGCCTCCGGGCCGGGAGGGCGCGGCTCCGCCAGGTCCTCAGCTGCGGCCCGCCCGCCCCGGCCGGGGACGCCACGGCGAACAACACGCCCTGCTCCTGGTGGTGGTCGCCGTGCTCCTGGCGGTCGTCGGCGGGGCCGGCCCCCTCGGGCAACGTGAGCTGCTGTGCCGGGTGCGTGTCCATGCTCGTGAGGATGCCTGCCTACCGGCGACCGTCGCCACCAGGAGCGCGCCCGGGTGGGGCGCCGGGGGCTACAAAACCCTTGCAGAACAGGGAAACGCTCCCCTTGGTCAGCCCTGTACCGCTACACATCTGGCCTGGTCACGGCCGGGCCGCGCGTATACGGCCGGTACCGTCGTGTCATGCCGTCTGAGGTCCTGAGTACCCGCCTGACGCCCCGCGACCATGACCGGCTTCGGGAGCTGGCCGAGCGCCGGGGCAAGTCGCTGTCCGCCACCGCCTCCGAGCTGCTGTCCGCCGCCCTGGCGGATCCGGACGCCTACCCGGCCCCGCAGGACGGCGCTCTGGTGGACGCGGTGCGCGCCACGCTCGCCGCTGTCACCGCGCCGGAGGCGGTCATCCACCGAGAGGTGGCCATCGCCCTGGCGCGGGCCGTGGAGCGGCGGGAGGCGGGCTACCTGTCGGCGGCCGGGCAGCTCCGCAAGAGCCTCGACGCCGCCCGCAGCGCGCAGCGCACCGCCGACCGTCCGCCGGACGACGGCGACCTGGACTCGCTCCTGGCCATGTTCGGCCAGTAGCGGCGCCAGGACGCGAAACGGCCCGCCCCTCAGCAGGTGGGGCGGGCCGTGTGCGGCGTGAGCTATGGGGCGGCGGGATTGAACCCCCGTTGAATGCCCGTTGAACCTCCGGACCTACTGCCGGGCGGCGTCGTAGACGATGGCGTACGCCTCCATCTCCACCCCGATCCGGGCCTGTCGCTCCCCGAGCAGCGCCCGGAGGGTGGCGACGGCCCAGGGGCGGGCCGCCCTGGCCCACGCCACGCCCTCATCGGCCAGGAGGAGGACGCGGCGCCGCACTTCCTCCTGTAGTCCCTCGTGGGTGGCCCACCGGTCCCGGGGGAACGGCCGGAACCGGTGGCCCTCGCGGGCGGTGCGCTCGGTGAGGCGGTCCACGTGCTCCTGGAGGCGGGGCGTCAGCCGGGGCGTGGCCGGGGTGTTCGCTGCGGTCATGTCGGTGTCCTCCTGGTGGTGGTCGTGGTCTACAGGCAGACGGGGGAGTTGGTCATG
>NZ_WIXO01000002.1 GCF_009709575.1 Streptomyces taklimakanensis | reverse complement strand
TGGAGGGCCTGTGTGGCGGGGTGGGGGTTCCGCTGCGCTCCACCCCCGGAACACCCCCTCATGAGGCGGAAGTGGCCAACCGTCAGCGGTTGCGCGGTGGGCAAGAGTTGGGCCCGCTGCGCGGGCGGCCGGCTATAGCGGAAAAGGACAGTGCGGGATGACCGCGAGCGTGACGGTCAGTCACGGGGCGAAGAACAGGGCGGGTTGACGGGTTCCTCACATACAGAGATGCATCGCTGTGTAGAGTTCGGGAAAACACATCACCCCTGGGAAGGCGAGGAACATCTCCATGCGTAAGGCGATGGAGAATGCGAAGATCCGCGCACGCGCGCATCGACATGTAACCAGGCGGAACCCACACCCGGCGATTCCGCGCGGTTCATGCGAATTGTTTACCGAGCTCGGAAAACATGACAAGGAACGAGAGAGGAATTCGTGGCGGGTATCAGGCTCCGGCCGCACCAGGCCGAAGCGGTGGACGCGATCGTCCACGTGTTGGAATACCGCGCAGGACGTCAGGTGCCGGCAGAGGGGTTGCGGGCCACCGCGGTGGCGGCCACCGGGGCGGGCAAAACCCTGATCGCGGCCGAGGCCGCCCGAAGGCTGGAGCCGCGCGGCCGGGTACTGGTCATGGTGCCCACCCTGGACCTGCTCACCCAGACCATCCAGGCATGGCAGGCGGCCGGCCACACCAGCCCCGCCGTCGCGGTGTGCTCCCTGGAAGGCAATGAGGCCCTAGAGGCGCAGGAAGCCTTGACCTTCAAGATTCCCAGACGGCGTCACCTACCAACCGACACCCATGCCAAAGAGGCCCAGGCCCGCCGGACGAACACTCCGGCAAACCTGGGTCCTCCCCGGATCCGGCACCGCGACGTTCAACGCCCGGTACCGGATCCTCAACGAGTCAACTATGAGCAGTAGTTGCGGACACCGCCGGTCTCGTCGCCCTTGAGCAGGCCGCCCCAGATCCACTCTCTGTCGGAGAGCTTGACCCACTTGTTGTGGGAGATACCGTTGGCATTGACCCAACCGCCGTACTTCCAACAAAGGCCGTACGAAACGAATCCCGCGCCCTCGGTGTAGTGGATCGCGTAGTCCGTGGACGGCCCGTACCTGATGTTCCCGTGGATCCACGTTTCCACAATGCCGCCTTGGATGCCCACGCTTTGGGTCTGCGGCGCGGTGGCCGGTCCAAAGTCCGCGGCGACGGCGGACGCCGGGGTGGCCGCCGCCCCTACGACACCGGCGAACGCGGCAGCCGTGGCAAGGACTCCAAGGATGCGCTTGCGCATGATGACATTCCCCCTTGAGAGCAAACAGGCCGATACCCCACGGCCTGTCACAAACCTGCGAACCGTTACTCATCCGCAGTGACCCCTCGAGTGTGCGGACGACAACCAGGCAACACCAAACATTTAGAGCACGTTCTAAAAGCCCGGGCCCGGGGCGCAGGCACCGCCTCCCTTCCCTTCCCGCCGCCCCTGAACAGCCGCGGTGCCGGAACAGCGTCACAGCGGTAGATCGACCAGCGCGTCGCCGCGTTCGGTGCGGCGGGCGGCTCGGACTCCCCTGCCCAGAACCGCCCCAGACCGGGCAGCGGACAGCCGATCCAAACCGTGTCGGGTCGGTCGAAGGCGAACACCGACGCACCGGCACCGGCGGCGATCGGGACCAGCATCAGCCGACGGTCTCCCAGCTCGGCCCTCCGCCCCCGCAGGTCGGGCATGTGGGGGGTGAAGCCGACGGATCGGATCCGCGGGTTGAGCCCGGCCAGCACGATGTCCAGGCCACCGCTCACCGTGGCCGCACCGACCCGCTCCGTCTCCCGTCGAACGAGCTGGTCACCGGCCCGCCAGACCGTCTCGAACTCCCGCCACACTCTGTGCAACACCCGCGTGCAGCGGTGGCGGTGGATGCCTGCGTCGGCTCCTTCCCGCTCGGTCAGTGGATCAGTGAGCAGCGGCGTGCTTACCGGGCCGGGACGCTGGCTGCGTGGCGGGTGGAGTTGCTGGAGGAAGCCGGGATGGTGTGGTCGGTGCCCGACGCGGCCTTCGAGGAGAACCTCGCCGCGGCGCGGGCCTACTTCGCGGTGCACGGGACGCTGTGCGCGCCACGGCCGGCGGTGATGGCCGAAGACCGGCCGACCGGTCAGTCACTGACCAACTGCCGCCGCCCCGAAGGGCTCGGCAAAGACCCGCAACGCGCGGTGGAGCGGGCCGCCCGGCTCGCTGTCATCGATCCGAACTGGAGCCCGGCGGAGAAGGGCTGGACCGTCGACTGGCAACGGCAGTACGCCAAAGTGCGCGCCTGCATCGACGGCAGCGCCACCCTCGCCGAGATCCGCCCCGGCGTCACTGTCGGCGGAGAGGACGTCGGACTCTGGCTCGCCCGACAGCGCACCGAGTGGAAGCAGCTGGCCGACGGACAACGCGAACGCCTGACCGCCCTGGGCATCCAGTCCACCACACCGGCCCTGGGCGATCAGGGCGGACTGGCCGATCAAGCGGTGTCGTGCCCGCCGGCGCCGGCACCTGGGACCGCGGCCTCGCCGCACTCCGCCAACACCAGACGCGGGAAGGACACGTGCGGGTGCCCCGCGAGTGGATCGAGACCGTCCGTGACGAGACCGGGCACCAGCACCCCATCCGACTCGGCATCTGGATCAGCAACCAACGTCAACGACAACCCCGACTCCCCCACCAGCGAACCAAAGCACTGAAGGAACTCGGAGCGCTGTGACGCAGGGAAGGGCGCGTCGCCCCTGGTCTGCTCCTCGGTTTCCGCTCACCGGGCTCCATACCGACCGCATACGGTCCAACCACCGTCGGCAGACATCGGCGGTGGCCGGCTGGAACAATTCCGGAGTGAAAATCTCCACAAGGAGCGGTCCTGTCCGCTGAGTCTTCCGCGGACATGGAGTGTGGTGCCGTTCGTGGCTCGACGGAAGCCGGTCGTTTCGATTGGGGAGTGTGTGCAGTGCTTCTTGCTTTCACCTCCTCGCGTGAAGCACATGCCAGGGTTCGCTTAAACGCGCCTTTCGGGTCGGTTCGATGCTCGGGTGAGGTAATTTTTTGCACTGCTGCATCGGAGTACACCGCGCGCCTTTCCTCACAACTTTCACCGAGGCGGGCCCCCCTTTGATAATGGCTGCGGGTGCGTGGGGATTTTTCGCGCGCGAAAGATGGATTATCCACCCGTGACGGGACTGATATGAGGCGAGAGCGAAGCAAGAAGCCATCGGAGTGCGGACTCGCGGTTCTCCTCGGACGATCTCTCGCGAGGGGTGCTGCTGCAGCGGTCGTGGTTGCCGCGTCCGCGGTCTCCGCGGACGCGGATACCGGCGAACATCGGATTGTCAGCGCAGGTTCTGAGGCGTCCCGGGTGCAGCTTGTGTCGCGTGGGCACGTCGCGGTGTCGGCCGTACCGGCCGTGACGGGTGTACGAGGTGAGGTGGTCCGCTTGGTCAATGACTTGCGGACAGAGGCCGGGTGCCGTCCCCTCGCTTCGCATCGGGTCCTTGACGAGGCGGCTCAGGACCACAGCGAGTTCATGGAGAAGAACAACGCTCTCTCCCATCATGGGCCGGGGAGGGCGTCCTTGCGGGAGCGTTTGATGGAGGCGGGATACGCCTGGCGGCAGGCGGGGGAGACCCTCGCTCACGGCCATCCGGACGCTTCCTCGGTCGTCGATGCCTGGATGGACAGCACGCCGCACCGGCGCATCATCCTCGACTGCGGCTACCGGGATGTGGGGGTGGGCCTGGCCCACGGCCGAGGCGAGACCTGGTGGACCCAGATCGTCGGCACCCCGCGCTGAGGGTCTGTAACGGGTGGTGCGGAAGACCGGCCGTAGCGTGCTTCGTCGCGGCCGCGGCCGCGACGAAGCCTTGCCCTGGTGGAACACACATCGGTGAGCGTGAAGCCCTACAGGTGTGAACGAGCGGCCCGTTGCAGGGAGTCGTTCTCCCTCGGTACGGATGGGCATCGACCAGGCGCAGGTTCGTCCCTCTGTGTGGAGGAGGAAGCCGAGCAGGGCGGACAGGGTGTTTTCGCTGTCGCCGCTGCCTTGTCGGTTTCCTCGCGGGGGCATGGCGAGTGCCCCGCCCGGCTGCTGTTACGGGCGAGGCACTGGATCGTGTCGGCCGGTGGGTCCGGAACCGAGGGTGCGGACGGTGCTGAGGCACACCAGTCCGCGGGGGCGTGGCCGTTCCGGGAGCCGAGGCGATGTCCGTGCTTCCCTGCCGGCCCGGATCCGTTGGGTCACGTTCCGGTCACCGGACCTCGACCGGTGACCTCACACGTCGAGGGACGGTGGGTGTGCGCCTCGGGTCAATCGATGGGGTTGACGTACCAGCGCTGGGCGAGGCTGCCGGTCCTGCTCTGCAGCACGACGTTCTTGAGGTTACCCGGCGAGCTCTTTCCGGTGGCGGCCATCACCTCGCCGTCGGAGTTGGCCCGCTGGATGATGAACCGGTCGCCTTCCCTGACGAACTCCCACCGCTGGGTGGGCACGTCGGCGCACTCCACCATGGTGATGGGCTTTCCGAGGGTCGTCGGTGCCTTGGCGCACTCGGTGGGGCGTGCCAGGGTCGTGAGCTGGAAGGTGTTGCCCGAAGGGTTCTTCTCGACCCACACCTGATGGTTGCTTCCCACGGGCGGATAGGTGATCACGTTGTCCCCGGAGCCGTCGGAGTCCAGGTACTGTTCCACGCTCACGTTGTAGGCGCGGAATTCCTGGCCGTTGGGTTCCCACGGGTCCGCGTTCGCGTGGCCTGCCGGTCCCATCAGGCCGGCAAGAGCCAGGGCCGCCGCCCCGAAGATCACAGTTGCCTTCTTGTTGCCGAGCATTCTCTTCCCCTTTTTCGCGAGAGTGGGTGCCGTGCGCACACCTTTCCCGGGTCGCACATTTTGAGGATATCCACCACCCCCACGGCGCGAAACACTCTTTCACTCCTGTGAGTTAAAGGAAAACGCGCAGGGAAAGTCTTTTCGGAAGCTTCGCAGCCGCCGCTCCGATCAAGGAAAAACCTTTGGTCGGTCAGATTTCTGCTATTAGCGCACGGGCGAGCGGAGGGATATTTCCTCGCCCACACCGAGGCAAAGCGACTCGAAAGGTAAAAGCCTCCCGGAGGGCATAGAAAATTTCCTTCATGTTCAATATTCCAACATGCCGTTCACCGAAGAAGAAGCGGGCCGAATCGCGCACCCGACAAGCACGACCAGCCGGCAGCGCGGTGCTCGGCCACGCTCGATGCCCGTCCGAGTGCTCCGACGCCGGAGACGGAGCGGATGGTGGCGGCGGTACTCGTCATCGCCACACCCCGCAACCGTGGTTCGATCGCGCCGAGGGGGCAACGCCGAGCCGAGAAGGTTGCCCGGTTCCGGCAGTGATCTTCGGCATGAGCAGGTGCAACGATGCCCCTGACGGCAGATGTCGCAGACGGTGCGCGACGGCGTGGAAGTCGAGCCGAACGAGCTCGCCGACACGGCGAAGTGGCGTCGCCCACCGGACAAGCAGTCGCCGTGTGACCAAGGGATGGTGGGAGGAAGATGCTGTTCTCGATTCCCGAGTCCGGTTGGTGGCTGATCGCACTCGCGGCGACGGCGTTCTTCATGCTCGGTGTGCGGGCGCTGGTCGACAGCATGAGGCTCCCGGGCGCGTCACGGAGCGCGTGGAAGCAGCAGAGCAGGTGGAAAAGGCGGGCGTTCTACGTCCTGACTCCCGTGTTCGCCGCCGTTGTCCTGGCGATCAACCTGCTGCGGTCCGAACCGGTGCCGGAACTGCTGTTCCTGTACAGCGTCGCGTTCGTCTCCCTCCCGATCGCCCTCTTCCCCGTCCGCGCCCGGGTGCTCAGGCACTACATCGCCCAGCGGCAGAACTCCGGCGTCGAGATCGAGCCCGATCGGCTCACGGTGGTCTGGATCGTCGGTTTCCTGTCCGCGGTGCTCCTGACGGCCGTTCTCGCGCTGCTGACGACGCGGTACGACATGTGAAGCCGCACCGTTCCCGCCCGATCGCCTTCGAACGCGGGATCGGTGCGGACCGGCCCCGCTCCCTGTGTGGGTCAGCCGGTCGGGAAGTCCGGCCGGTACGGACAGATGCGTTGTGCACCGACGAGAATTGCGCCGCTCGGGTCCGTGCCGGACAAGTCCGCCCTGCCGGGGGTCAGTTCTGATTCCCGACTCGCGGCGCTCATGAGCGTGAGTTTGGCTCCGGGGAGCTTGGCACCGTGGAGGTCCAGGCGGAGGGTTCCGTCGTGGGTGGGGTCGCGGTGGGCAAGGACGGTCGGAGCGGCGTGTACGTCGGCCGGTACCCCCCTCGCCCTTCTCCGGGGGGCTGTCGGCGTGGCTACGGGGGCGCGGCACGCCCCGCGGGCCACGGGCGGCAGGCCAGGACAGCACCGCACCGGCCTCCCCGTCATGAGGTCGTCGACGGGCCGGTCCTCGGTGGGAGCTCTGTTGGGTCCGCCCCGTGTGCGCGGGCTTCGTCCGGTGGAGGGGGTCGGCGAGGCGACCGGGGCGCGGCGGTGTGCGGATGGCCGGCGGCCTGTCAGAGGGGCTGGGTAGGTTGCGGGTCGTGTAGAGGGAGGGACGTTCCCCGGCTCGCGTGCCGTGGTACGCCCCGCATCCGGCCAACCGCCGACCACCAGCGAAAGGACATCCGTGCGCATACGACGCGTGGCCCACCGCACCACCACCGTCGCCGTCGCTCTCGCCGCGGCCCTCGGTCTCGCCACCCCGGCCGCCGCCGACACCACCGCCACCCTGCCGACCACGTCCTTCGGGGACATCGCCGTCGACGACACCCATCGCAAGGTGTTCGTCACCGACCCCGACGACGGTTCCATCATCGTCACCGACTTCGAGGGCTCCGTCCTCGCCGAGATCCCCAACCAGCCCGGCGCGAGAGGTATGACGCTCACCTCCGACGACTCCACCTTGTACGTCGCGCTGCAGGACTCCGACGGCATCGCCGTCATCGACACCGCCACCCACAGCATCCGCGAGCACTACCACACCGGCAGCGGTACCGGCCCGGCCCGTGTCGCCCTCACTGCCGGGAAGCTGTGGTTCAGTTACGGCGACGACGGCTGGGGCGACATCGGCTCCATCGACCTGCCCGTCGCGGACGCCGACCACCCGGCCGTTACGCGTGGCCTGGCGGGCGACTTCAGGTGGTACTACCCGCCGCTGCTGGAGGTGTCCCCGAACGCGCCGGGCACCCTCGTCGCCGGTGAGCCCAGCCTGAGCATCACCACCGTCGGGGTGTACGACGTGGCCGGCGGCACTCCGGTGGAGAAGGCATGGGCGCAGGACCTCGGCGAGGACGGCAGCGGCAACCTCCAGGACATGGCGCTGTCAGCCGACGGCACCGAGACGATCCTCGCGTCGGGCGCGCCGTACCACCACCACGCCTACAAGGTCGCCGATCTGTCCCCGACGACGATCTACAACACCGACACGTACCCGAACTCGGTGGCCGTCGCCCCGGACGGGACGATAGCGGCGGGCACCAGCTCGGCATACGAGCCGGACATCTGGCTGTTCGAGCCGGGTGTCTCGGAGCCGTACCGCACCATCGACTTCCCCACCGTGCCCGCGCCGTACAACTCGTACCACACGCCGGAGCTGGTGGACGGCGGGCTCGCGTGGAGCGAGGACCAAAGCCGGCTGTTCGCGGTGGTGGAGGTGGCGTATTCGAAGCCGCTGGAGCTGCGGGTGCTGAACAACCCGGAGACGTGACGGCGGTGTGACGCGGCGTCCAGGGGCGTCGTGTGCGGTCCGGAGCGGGGGTGTCCCGCTCCGGACCATCCGCGGGCGAGCACGGCCGAGACCACGATCGGCCGCAGGGCGAACGTCAACCGGTGGCCCTGCCGGCCGGTCACCCCGGGCGGTCCGGGTGACCGTCTCAGCTCCTGCCGCCCTCGATGGTGCTCCGCAGCATCTCGAAGAGTTTCCTCAGATCCTCCGGAGCCATCTCCTCCCGCAGAAGCGCGCACATCGCCCCGGGGTCGTCCCACGGCATCCGCGTCGTGGTGGGGCGGGGCCGTGGAACGTCCGTGGCGGGCACCGCGGTGGACTGTGCGGGAACGGTCGGGGCGGATCCTGCCGCCGCAGGCGGTGTGTTCGGTACGGGCAGCTCCGACTCCGCCGAGTCGCCGTCGGAGGGAGCCTCTTTCATTACGCCGTAATGAAGCTCTGCCGCAGGCTGTTGCGTCCGCTTCCTCGGAGCTTCCTTGGCCGCCTGTTTCCTGGCGCGTTCCTCCTTCAGCCGCGCCAGTTCCCGTTCCTGCTGCTCCGGGGGCTTCTTTCCCACCGCGCGCAGTAGGTCCACCGGCTCCTCGCCGGCTTCCAGGCGCTTTTGCAGCTCCGGGGTCAGGGACAGCAGGGCCAGGCGTTGGGAGACCCAGCCCTGGGAGCGGTGGAGCCGCTTGGCGAGCTTGTCCTGGGTGCCGTGGACTTCCAGCAGCTTCTTCAAGGCCCGTGCCTCGTCCAGGGGGTCGAGGTCCTGGCGGTGGATGTTGGCCACCAGGGCGGACTCCAGCAGCTCGTCCGGATCGCCGCCCAGGGACTCGTCCATCATGACCCGTAGTGAGGACAGACCGGCCTGCCGGGCGGCGGCGAGACGGCAGTTGCCGTCGATGACGACGTAGGCGGCCCGCGGTTCGAGCTCGTCCTCCCGCTCCGGGTTGGCCGCCAGGTACGCCTCGCGGGACATGATGGTGACCGCGGACTTCTGCCCGTGGTCCCGCAGCGAGGCGGCGAGTTCGGTGACGTCCGGCAGGGAGTCGCGCGGGTTGTCGGGGTTGTGGCTGAGCAGGTGGAGGGCGAGACGGGTGGGTCCGTCGTCGCTGCCGCCCAGGACCTTCTCGGTGACCCGGCCGCGGGCGCTGCGCGCGGTTCCGGCTCGGCCGAACGCCGAAGAGGCGCCGAGCCGTTCGGCCTTGCTGGTCATGACGAGGCCCTCGCGATCCGCCGCATGGCCTCGGCCTGGTCACAGTGGGGGGCGTAGGCCAGCAGGGGTCTGCCCATGCGGACGGCCTCGCGTTGTTCCTTCAGGTCGCCGATGACCGCCAGGACGGGTGGGTCTCCCAGGGACTTCCACTGCCGGAGGCTGGAGGTGGCGACGAATCCGCGACGGGAGTCGTACAGGTTCACCACCAGGCCCAGGTAGTCCAGTTCGAGGTCGAGGTCTTCCTTCAGCGATTCGATCTGCTCGGTGAGCATGGCGTAGGCCGTGGCGGAGGAGTCCTCGGCGAGGACGGGGATGATGACGCCGGAGGCGCCGGTGGGTTCGCCGTCGCGGCGTCGACCGTAGTAGATGGCGGCGTCCATGGCGATGCCCAGTGACGGCGGGCAGTCGATGACGACGATGTCGAAGTCCGTCTCCAAGGGTTCCAGGGCCCGTTCGAGAGTGGCCTCCCGGCGGCGGATCCGGGTGTTGGTGGCGATCTTCGCGTCCAGCAGGAACCCGTCGAAGCAGGCGGGCAGTATCTGGAGCCTCTTGCCGAACCGCTCGTCCTCGAAGGTGACCAGCAGTTCGCGCAGGTCCGCCTTGCCTTCGGCGCACATGTGGGCCACCAGGCTGTCCTCGCCCGGGGGAATCTGCGCGATGCCGAGTTGTTCGCTCAGGTGTCCTTGGGGGTCGTAGTCGACGAGGAGGACCCGCTTGCCGTCCTCGGCGTAGGCCTGGGCGATGCCGGCGGCCACGGCGGTCTTGCCGACGCCGCCTTTCTGATTGCAGACGATCTTGCGTTGCGGTCCGGTGTGGGACTGCCGGCCGGGGGACGGGTGGGCGTCCAGCCAACCGCGAACGGACTGGGCCAAGCCCTGGGTGTAGGAGACGCCACGTGCGGAACAGTCCTCTTTGAACCGGCCGTAGAGCCCGTTGGGCAGCCAGGTGGAGAAGGACTCGGCACCGGCGGTGTCCACGGCGGCGCGGTGACCGCCGTCGGCACGCCAGGCGTGGATGCCTTCGGTGACGGCGTCCTGGATGTCGATGCCGTACTCGGCAGTACGGATCTTGAGCTCTTGACGGAGGGCGGCCGGGAGCTTTGACGCTACCTTTTCCCGGTCGCCATCAGGATAAGGGGATGTCATGGCGTCACCATACTGACGCTTGGGGGAAGGGAGGAGCAAGAGGCTGTGTGTTTCACCTTCCTGCCGAGGGCCTCATGACGTCGTCATGAGGCCCCACTTCACGGAGAAGGGGACCCCGCTCTTGTCACCGGTGGCGAACGCCCCGGGTCGGTGGCTCCTCGGCCCTGGCGGGCCTGCGGTGCCCCGACTCGGTGGTGTCCGCACGGCCGGCGACTGCGGGTGTCATCGGGCCGTTACGGGACACGGGTGGCGAGGCCGGACGGGGTGAGGGTGACCAGTGCGGGTGGTGTTCGAAACGTCCTGCCGGATGGGGCCGGCCTTCGGTGGTGCGGGTGTGTCGGCGGGTGGGGTGTCGCTCGCCTGCGGGAAGGGGGGACTTGCCGCCCTCGGACGGCCCGGGCACTTCTCCGGGGGCTCGGTGCTCGCCGCTCCGGACACCGTGGCGTGTCGTCACGTTGCCTGGTGGCAACCGCCGTCGGGGGTCTCTATGACAAGAGGCGTGGGGGCTGATACCCCCTTTCACCTGCGGTTATGCGGGGTGGGGTGTGTCGGCGCCGACACATTTGGAGGTCTGAAATGTTAATGGGGAGCGCACATTTCGCGAAAAAGTCAAGCCCAATTTGATTTTCTTTCACTGCAGGTCAGAGGGGTGCGTGATGGAGTGCGAGAGTGCCTCCGGGCGCTTGAGACGTGCCGTGGACGGCAACAGAAGTAAAGCTGTGTTGGACTTCCGGCCCGTATCCGCAGCAGAAGACAAGAAGTGGTGGACTTATGGCACCTTCTGTCGGGGCGGTGCGGGGGTGGGCCCTCGTGGCACACGCAAGTGGCGAAAGACAAAAACCACTTGTGTTTTGCAGTAGGGTCTACCTCGCCTGAGTAGCGAAGGAGGTCCTGTGACATCTGACCCGCCCACCCCACCCCCGGTGGGCCCCCGCCCACTCGCCCCTCAAGACGGAGGCCCGGGCTTCGACGACATCCTCGTCGCCCTGGGCAAGCAGTTGGGGGAGACCGTCGAGTCCACCCGGCAGGCTTCCGGATCCCGTAAGAAGCTCAAGGGTGTCACCTTCGAGTACGAGCAGGAACCCCGTACCGTCCACGACATGGCCGGTGACCAGGGCTACAGCATCGCCAGCAACTGGTTCACCCAGTTTCTCGCCCAGCTGGCCGTCGCCAACAGTGTCACCAAGTCGGAGATGTGCGTCTTCCTCTACGTCGCCGGAGGGCAGATCGCCGGAACCGGTATCGCCCAGTACACCCAGCAGGAGATCACCGACGGCCTCAACAAGGAGGCCCACCGCATCGGAGCCCGACGCATCACGCGCTCCACTGTCAACCGGGCCATCAAGGCCCTCTGTGAGTACGGGTGGCTGGAGAAACACGGCAACGGCAGGATCCGGCTCAACGTCCGGTTGTGGTTCCGTGGCAACAGCACGGCCCAACAGGCCGTCCTCGCCGACCTCGAACGTGAACACGGACGCGATCCCCAGGCGTTCCCCCACAGGATCGGCCCCCACCATGGTGAGCAGCAAGCCCTCGACCTCGCCTTGGACGACCCCCCGCCCCCCACCCGACAGGAGCGAACAGGGTGATATCGCCAGGACATCGCACACCAGGACCGACCACGACAAGGAGGAACCCCTAGATGGCCGAGGTCATGTCTCCCTTGGTGGGCGAGCGCATCTGGGCCCTACCCATCTCCGGCAGCGCGGTCAAGTTCCTCCAGTACCTGTTGTACCGTTCCGAGTTCGGCGGTCACATCCCCGTCAAACAGAAGGACATGGCCCGCGAGTACCACCAGAAGACGCCACAGGCCATCAGCGCCCTGATGGCTCCCCTGTGCGACCTGAAGATCGTGCTTCGTCCTCGCAGCGAGGAGCGCAACGGCAACAGCTACCGGCTCCACCCGCTGGCCGCCAAGTACGAGAGCCACGAGGAGATGGAGGCCGCCTTCCGTCAGGCGCTGAGGGACATCAAGGCCGGTGACCTGCCCAATCTCCAGCTCCCCGCCTATGTCATCGCCCCGCCCATGGAGGGACGCCCCAACCTCCAGGTCGCCGTCTGAGCACGGCCGCCGACGAACCGAAAGCCCCGCCGTTGCCGGCGGGGCTTTCGAGCCTGAGTAGAAGGTCGAAACCAATATACCCGCTCCGGCGGCGACCATCACATGCCGCCGGAACAACGGCGCCCACGATCCACCGGCGCCCGCGCCGCACCGGAGCCCGCGCCGCCGCTCAGTGGCGTCGGACGATGATCTCCCGTGCGGCGTCGTGCGGAAGGGCGAGGGCGGCCACCCAGCCGTCCGGGACGGGCAGGGCGTCCACTCGCCAGGTGGTGGGGGAGCCGGTGACGGTGGTGGTGACATCGCCGGGGCCGGGCGCCCAGAAGCGGGACTCCAGCCGGCTCAGGTCGGAGCCGATGCCCACTCCGGTGGCCTTCAGGACCGCCTCCTTGCGGGTCCAGCAGCGCAGGAACGCCATGCCACGAGCCGTGCCCGGCGGTTCGGCGAACAGCGCGCGCCGCTCGGCCGGGGTGGCGGTGGCGTCCACGAGTTCCTCGACGCGCACCTCGCGGACCGCCTCGACGTCGACGCCGACCGGGAACGGGGAGACGGCCAGCAGTCCGATGCCGGCGGTGTGGGAGATGCTGATCCACCGGTCGGTGGCGGGGCGGCGGACCGCGGGCGGACCGTGCTGCTCGCTGCCGCACTTCGGGCAGGGGTTCCGACCAATTGTCATCGAGCCGGGCGGCACTTGAAGAAATTCGGACAATATGCGACGCACCGCTGCTCGGCAGGCAATGAACTCGTTAGCCGCTCTGGCTGATTTCATTTGATCTACACGATTGCGTTCTGTGGTGTCGAGAATGGCAAGATCGGTCCTGCTTGGCCCTTCGGGTGACACTTTCCACCACCACACGTGAGTGGCGATGGCATGGCGAGCGAGTTTCGAAGAGGTTGCGGAACCGAGAGGTCGTATGTGTCCTGTGGGCACCGGGTCACCGTAAGTTCCTACGTTGGAAAGGGCGAAGGGCTGGTCGTCGGATGTCCACTAGCGGACACCGTTGTCACAGTCGGCGACCATAATGGTACATACGGTGGTGTATGTGGAATAGGAATCACCGGTTCCGGTAGTAGGCGTGCATCTTGATGACAGTGAAGGAGGGGTAAAGGTCGAATATTGTCGAAGAGTTGTGGTTCTCTACATCTGATTTCGGCCATACTGCGAGACGATCTCGTTGGCTGAGACGCAACGTGCGAATCATTGCCCCGGTGGCGGCTCGTCCTGCGTTCGGCGCAAAAGTAATTGCCGTTTCAATAACGCGCCGAGCGGATCGACGGTGGCTGCCCGAGTCATACGACCGAGGCACCGGGGTTGGGACGCACGAGAGTGCACACAGGCTCTGAACGATCATGGGGGGAATCACACGTGGCAGGTACTGTTTTCGATCATCCAGGCGTCGGTGGGCTGGAGGGGAGCGCTGCCCAGAGCCATGCCGCTCACCTGGAGCAGACGCTGCTGCAGGCTCGTACGCTGATCGAGTCCATGGTCTCCCTGCACCGCCGGCGCCCGGCTGCGGCGTCGGGCGTGATGCGGACCGACGCCGCGGTGACCGCCGAGACCCTCGAACGGCTCGTGCTGCGGGCCCGGCGCTCGGTGAGCGTCACGCTCACCGGCTCCGTCGTGTTCGCCGAAGCCGTCCTGCGGAGCCTGGAGCAGGTGCCGAACGGAGTGGCCGTGCGAGTCCTGTGCACTCCCGCCGCCATCGACGTGGCACGCACCCGGCTCCACCGCCTGCCGGCGGTCCGAGTGTTCCGGCACGAACTGTGCGGACTCGTGGTGGTCGACGGCACGTTGGCGTTCCTGCGATCCGCCCCCGGCGGAGAGGAGAGCAGCCGGGCGGCGATCGTCACCGACACCACGGCGGTCAGCGCCCTGGAACTGCTCTACGCGAGCGCGTGGTCGCGCGGGCGCAGGTTCCTCGGCCACACGGAACTGAGCCCCCGGCTGCGCACCGACCTCACGCGCCGCATCCTGGAGCGGCTGCGGGACGGGCACACCGACGCGACCGCCGCGCGCGAACTGCAGGTGTCACTGCGCACCTACCGGCGCCACGTCGCCGAGATCATGCGGGAGCTCGACGCTTCCTCCCGTTTCCAGGCCGGCGTGCGCGCGGTCGAACTGGGGTTGTTGCCGGAGGAACGGCAATCCGCCGTATGACGCGGTGCGGTCCGTGGGGGACGACCGCGAGAACGAACTGCCGACGGTGATTGTGGAGTCACAACGTGTGCAGACGACCTGGGGACGAGTTCGAGTACGCCCTTCTACAGGTCAGGGAGCTGATCGAGTCGACCATGGTCATCCATCGCGACCGCAGCCGGCGGGAGCAGCTCATCACGGCGGTCACCGGGGGCTACGGGAGGATCCTGAGCGTCGCCCGGGAGCTGATCGAGCGGGCCGAGGGGAGCGTCGACGTCCTGCACTCCCGGGCGCCGAGCTCCGGCGAGCGGTTGGAGGGCGTCGGATGGCGGGAGAACGGTCTGTTGCAGTGCGCGCGGGACACGGTCCCGACGCGGCTGCTGGTCAACCCGGAGCTGATCGAGAAGTCCCTGCTGCGGCGGCGGCCCGACCGGGACGGGTCGGTGGCGGTCCGGGTGGCCCGGTTGCCGCCGTTGGAGGTGCTCATAACCGACGACACCGCGGCCCTGGTGGTGGCCGGGCCCGCAGCCGGCCGCCGTGCCTCCCTCATCAGGGCCCCCGAGGTGCTGCAGGTCCTGCGCACCCTGTTCGAGAGCATCTGGTGCAGCTCGGTGCCCGCGGGCGAGCGCATCGTCTTCGGCGACCGTGATCGGGCGCTGCTGATCCGACAGATCCTCTGCGCCCTGCGGGCCGGGGTCACCGACGAGGTCGCCGCCCGCGAGCTGACGGTCTCCGTGCGGACCTACCGGCGCTACGTCGCGGAGATCATGACGCTGCTGGGGGCCACCTCCCGCTTCCAGGCGGGGGTCCGGGCCGCGGAGTTGGGGCTGCTCCCGCCCACCACGACTCCCGGGCAGGGGGGTGATCCCCGGCCGTGAGGCGGACTGGCAGCTTCATGAAACGGGCGTTGCCCCCCTCGAACGTCGCACAGTTGGATGGAGCCAGGGGCGGTTCCCGGTTCGGGGAAGTTCCCGCCCCCGGCGGCTCGTCACCCCCCCGTAGGCCGCCGGTACACGGGGACCCGTGCTCCTTGGCCCTTGTACGGGTCCCCGTGCCCTCGGTGAATTCCGTGCGGAAGGCGGATCCATGAGTCAGCGGCCGATCGGCCTGGTGTTCCCCGGCCAGGGAACACAGAAGCAGGGGATGGGCGAACCCTGGCGTGACCCCCGTCCTGGGACGCCACCGCGGAGATCTCCGAGGTCACCGGGGAGGACATCCCCGAGCTGCTGCTCCGTACCTCCACCGAGCAGCTCCGGCGCACCGACCCGGCGCGGTTGTCGGTGTTCGCCGTCGCGGTGGTCGCCCACTCCGAGGCGGTGCGACGCGGGGCGCTCGACGGGCCCGTGGTCGCCTGCGCGGGCCACAGCCTGGGCGAGTACGTCGCCCTCACCGCGGCCGGGGCCCTCACCCTCCGCGCCGCGGCGACGCTCGTCGCCGCGGCGCGGCCGTGCCATGAGGGAGGCCGCCCGGACCCGTGGCGGCACCATGGGCGTCCTGGTCGCGGCCCCGCTGGAGCGGGTGGAGCACCTGGCGGGCGCCGTGCGGGAGGCCGGTGAGGACGTGTGGGTCGCCAACGTCGACGCGCGGCCGTACGGCGGCGACTGCGACTGGACCGGGATCGGAACCCGCCGGCTCACCTCGCCGGTGCTCTGGGAGGAGAGCGTGCGCACCCTCACCGACACCCTCGGCTGCCGTCGCCTGGTCGAACTGGGGCCGGGGCGCACTCTGGCCGGGCTGATCCGCCGGATCGCCCCGGGCACCGAAGTGGTGTCCGGGGACGGCCCCGGCGCCCTGGACTGACGACCGTCCCGCGCGAGCGAGGAGACCGGAACACCATGCCACCTGGCACCGAGACCATCCGGCCGTGCCGCCATGCCGCCCCGGCGCCGCTCCGGACACGGCTGCCGGGCCGCCGGGCGGTGGCGTGCGTCGGCGGCGGTTTGGGGGACACGGCGGGCCACGCCGCGCGCCTTTGGTCGCGGGACGCCTCCGAGGGCTCCGCTCCGAAGACGCCGCCCGGTGGCCGTCTCCGCCGCAGACCTCCGGTGGTCCGGCGATGACCACGGCGACCCGGGAGTGGGCCAGCGGGGTCGGCGTGCTCGACAAGGCGTCCGCCCTGCTGGAGATCGTGGAGCAGGCACCGGCGCCGTTGAGCGAACTGGTCTCCCGCAGCGGCCTCGCCCGTCCCACCGCGTACCGGATCGCGGTGGCGCTGGAACGGCTCGGGCTGCTCACCCGCGACTCCCACGGACGGTTCGTCCTCGGCCCCAGGCTCGGCACCCTGGCGGTCGAGGCGCGCTACGACCGGCTGGCCCGGGCGGCGGCTCCGGTGCTGGCCGAACTACACGCCGCGACCGGGCTGGAAGCACGTGTCCTGCGGCGCCGCGGGAGGGTGCAGATCTGCGTCGCGACCTCCGCGGACGGTGTCGCCGGGTCCGGCGGCACCGAGAAGGCGCCGGTGGGCACGGCCAGACCCGTCACCGCCGGTGCGGTCGCCCTGGTGCTGCTCGCCTGGGAGGATCCCGAGGAGATCTACCACGGGCTGCGCGGCGCCCGGTTCACCGCCGGCCAGCTCTCCCAGGTGCGTCGCCGCGGCTGGGCCCGGGGAGCCGACGTCATGGTGCCCGGCGAGGTCGCGTACGCCGTGCCCGTACGGATCGGGGACGGCCGGGTGGTCGCCGCGCTGTCGGTGTCGGGTACGCCGAGCCGGATGGACCTGATCCCGAGCCGGCGGCTCGGCGCGGCCGTGTTCGACTCGGCTGCCGAGCTGGGGGACGCGTTGCAGCGCGCCCACACCGCGCCGGCCGCCCCCCGGGGGAGGTACGGAAGGACCGCGTCGGGAACGCGGTGACGGCGGTGGCCACCCGTCGCGACCGCCGCGGGGAACACCCGCCGGTGTCCGACCGCGGGCGACCCCTCCCGTGGACACGGGCCGGTCCCCTCACCGCTCCGGTTTGGTGATCGTGAAGAGCACCCGCAGCATCAGCACCGAACTGACCAGCAGCATGTTGTAGCCGAAGACCTCGAACAGCCGCAGCGAGCCGGAGATGCGGGGGCCGCCCTCCGCGGCCAGCAGCAGCATGCCCAGGACCCCGGTCAGTCCGCCGATGAAGGCGAGCAGCACATCGCGGACGATGCTCCGTATGAAGCGTCGATCCCGCTCGTCCGCCAGCAGTCGTACGTTGATGCTGAGCCTGCCGTGCTCCAGCGCGCTGCTGACGCGCTCCGCCCGGCGCGGCAGTCGGAGCAGCATCGGCAGCACTGCGGCGGCCTCGTCCGTCAGGGACCGGCCCAGGTGCCGGGGGGAGAGCCTGCGGGTGAGTTCGGAGGAGGCGAAGGAACGTGCCTCCTCGACGATGTCGAAGCCCGGCACGAGTCGGTTCAGGGAGCCCTCCAGGGTGGTCAGCGCGCGGAAGGCCGCGGCCACCTCGGGCGGCATGGTGAGACCGTACTGGGCCACGATCAGGAACAGGTCGGTGAACATCTCGCGGCTCGGGGGAGTGCCCGAGGTCAGGTGGCGGGCCGTGAAGCGGCCCAACGCGCGCTTGAAGCGCTCCTCGTCGATCTCCTCGGGGCGCTCCACCAGCTCCAGCAGGGCGTCGGACATCGCCGGCGGATCGCTGCGGTCGATCGCCAGGAGCAGGTTGCGCAGGCTGGAGCGGAGCATCTGGTCGATCCGGCCCACGGAGCCGAAGTCCACCAGGCCCAGCCGGCCGTCCTCCAGGACCAGGACGTTCCCGGGGTGGGGGTCGGCGTGGAAGACGCCCTCGGACATGATCTGTCCCAGCAGGCAGCCGAGCAGGTCGCGGGCGAGTTCCCCGCGGTCCAGACCGCGCGCGTCGATGACGGCGTCGGCCCGGTTCAGGGTGACTCCGTCGAGCCACTCGACGACCAGCACCCGTTCGCCGCACAGTTCCCGGTGGACCCGGGGGAACCGCACGCGCGGCGTGGTGCCGGGGCTCCGGCCCTCCGGGCTCCCCGTCGTCCCGTCGCCGTCCCCGCCCGCGGGCCCGACGTCCTCCGACGGGGCGGCGTTCGCGGCCACGGCCATGGTGTTGCGGGCCTCGGTGCGGAAGTCCAGCTCCTCGTGGAGCGAGTCGGCGAATCCCTGCGCCAGTTCGCGGGAGCCGACCGTCCGACCCCATCCGGTGTGCCGTTCCAGCATGTCGCTGATCCGGAAGAGGATGTCCAGGTCGCGCTCCACGATCTGGCGGGCGCCCGGCCGCTGCACCTTGACGGCCACCGCCTGGCCGTCGCGCAGCCGGGCCCGGTGCACCTGGGCCATGGAACCGGCCGCCAGCGGCTCGGGGTCGAACTCCGCGAACACCTCCGCCGGCGAGGCGCCCAGATCCTCGGCCAGCACCCGTTCGATGTCGGGCCAGGGTTCGGGGGAGACCTCGTGCTGCAGCGAGCTCAGTTCGTCGACGAACACGTCGGGCAGCAGGTCGTAGCGGGAGGAGAGCACCTGACCCAGCTTGACGAAGGTGGCTCCCGCCTCCTCCAGCGCCAGCCGCAGGGACCTGGCCAGTTCCGCCTGGTCCTGCGGGCTCCTGCCGGCGCGTCGGGGCCGGCCGGTCAGGAAGCGTCGCAGCCCGTGCCGCACGGCGATCCTGCTGAGTTGCGTGTAGCGCCGGCTGCGCGCCAGCCTGCGGCGCACGGCGCCGGGCCAGCGGATCATTCCGCGCACCGATCCGCTGGGGACCACGGCCTCGGAGAGCGCCAGGAAGATCATGGCGGCGATCAGGGCCGCGCCGAGCTGCACGGTCACCAGTGGGGTACGGCTCGCCGCGGGGCCCATCGGGGTGCCGACCACTCCCGCGACCAACAGCCCCACGCATCCGGTGAGGAGGGCGCGGACCTTGCCGATCCGCAGCCCGAGCAGTCTGCGGGCCACGACGGCCATGATCATCGGGCCGAGCAGAGCGGTGGCCGCGGCTATCAGGAGGACGGCGACTGGTTTCACCTCGCCGATCGTAGGGACTGTTTCGTTCTGCCGGACGACACGATCGCAGGGCGCCCGGCGTCCCCCCACGGAAGGGGGTGCCGTCCGGCCCCCGGGGGTGGGAGCCGGGCGGCACCCCGTCCGTCACCCGCGCTGGGCGAGGGCGGGTTCCTGCGCCGGCGGCTCCGGGGCCGCCTCCGGCTCGGTGTCCGGCGTGGCGCGGCCGGGCCACCACGTCCGGTGGCCGAGCAGGGTGGTCACGGCGGGCACCAGCAGCAGGGCCATCACGAAGGCGGTGAGCAGGATGCCGAAGGCCACGGCGAAGCCCATCTGCTGGAGCATGGAGTTCTGGGCCAGCAGCAGGACGCCGAAGGTGCCCGCGAGGATGACGGCCGCCGTGCCGATGGTGGACGCCGAGTGGGTGATCGCCTGACGGACGGCCTGCGCCGGGGCGTTGCCGCGCTTGACCTCCTCGCGCAGTCGGGCCACCACCAGGATGTTGTAGTCGGTGCCGATCGCGACGACGAACAGGTAGACGATCACGGGCAGGGTGAAGGGCAGACCGGCCTCGCCCATGAGGCCCTGGAAGAGCCAGACGGTGGAGCCCAGCGTCGCGGCGAAGCCCAGGCCGACGGCGAGCATCAGGTACCAGGGGGCGACGGCGCTGCGCAGCAGCAGCCCGAGGATCACCATGATCGCGATTCCGGCGGCCGGGAAGACCACGGAGTAGTCGCGGTTGGTGGCGTGCTGGATGTCGGCGAGCACCGCCGAGGTGCCGCCGACGAGGACCCGGGTGCCCTCCGGCGCCGCCTCGTGGGCGACGTCGCGCAGCGGTCCGGAGACCACGTCGATGGCCTGGGTGCTGTCCGGCTTGTGCTTGAGCACCACACCGAGCTGGGCGACGTCGCCCTCGGGGTTGAGGACCGCGGGCGTGACCTGTCCGAGGCCGGCCGCGGACAGCTCCTTCTCGTAGGCGGTGACCTGACTCCGCTCCAACTTGCCGCCGTCCTCGGCCTCCAGGAAGATCCGGGTCGGGTCGGTCTGGCCGGCCGAGAAACCGCGCTCGAGTGCCTCCGCCGCCTGCACCGACTCCAGGTTCTTCGGCAGCGAGCCGGCGTTGTCGAAGACCGTGTTGAGGTTGAGGACGCCCGCGGCCAGCACGGCCAGCAGACCGCCGGAGGCGGCGGCGACGAGACCGGGGCGGCGTGCGGTGAGGGAAGCGGTCCGGGCGGCGAGCCCGTGCCGCGGTTCCCTGCGCCACGCCTTGGACGGCCAGAACGCCTTGGCACCCAACAGGGAGAAGACCGCGGGCACCAACGTCAGCGCGGCCAGCAGGGTGACGGCGACCGAGATCGCCAGGGACGGTCCCATGGCCCGCAGCATGCCCAGGGAGGACAGCAGCAGGGCGAGGAAAGCGGCGATCACGGCGCCGGCGGCCGAGGCGATGGTCTCCCCGACCCGGGCGACGGCCTCGCCCATGGCCTCCTTCGGTTCCTGCCCCTGGCGCAGGAACTCCCGGTAGCGGAAGAGCAGGAACAGGATGTAGTCGGTGCCGACGCCGAACAGCACCACGATCAGGATCGAACCGATCGAGGAGTCCGCCTGGAACCCGCCGAACTCGGCGGCGGTGGAGATCAGCCCGGTGGCCACCACGAAGACCAGGGTGATGACGAGGACCGGCAGGATCGCGATCAGCGGGCTGCGGAAGATCGCGGCCAGCAGCACGATGATCAACACCAGCGTCGCCATCATGATCATGGCGTCGGTGTCGCCCGAGGACTCCAGGGTGTCCAGCGTGGTCGCCGAGGCCCCGGTGATCCCCATGTGCAGGGCGGTGCCCTCCAGGAGGGGCTTGGCCTCCTCCCGCATCTCCTTGATCGAGTCCAGCAGATCGGCGTTGTAGGGGTCCTTGGTGGTCGCGACGATACTCGCCAGGGCGATCTCGCGGTTGGGGGAGACGGCCTGCGGGCTGGTCTCCACCTTCTTGATCTTGTCCAGTCCCGCCTTATCCAGGCCGGCGGCGACCTTCTGCACGTCCGCCAGGTCGGCCTCGGTCAGCGTGCCGTTGTCGTCACGGCGGAAGACCATGACGGAGGCGGGCTGCTCCTGTTGTGGGAAAGCACGTTCCTGGAGCTCCCCGGCCCGCACCGACTCGTAGTGCGAGGGGAGGAATTCGGCCTGGTCGCTGACCGGTTTCAGGGGCGGGGCCAGAGCCGCCGTGCCCATCGCCGCGATCACCCACACCAATATGGTCAGCCAAGGATGTCTGACGGCGGACCGTCCGACCCGTCCGAACATGGGGGGAGGCTCCTTCGAAGGGGGTTCATAAGGCGCACCGATTGTCTTCCGCGTGCGTCCATCGCCGTCGGCTCCCAACGGCATCTGGCATCAAGTTGCCGTTCGCCGTCGAGGAACCGTTCCGGCCCCTTCCGCCGGAGCGCGGTCGGTGGGAGCGTACCCAGGAAGCGGCCGCGGCGGCCGTGTCACGTCGAGCCCCCGTCGCCCGCGGGCCGGGCCGGGCGGCCTCTTCCGAATTCCCGGTGGACCGGGTCGTCGGAACGATACCGACAGGTAATCGTCGGACCCTTCCCGACCGTCGCGGTTCCCAGGCATGGTGACGGGGAGTCGAAAAGCATCTCGTCCGAGGCTCCCGGACCAAAAGGAAAACCCTTGCTCGGGAGGAAAGTTGACGGTCCTCGCCATTCGTTTCCATCGGCGCGGGTCACGTCGCCACCGGGTTCCGAAGAGCCTTGTGACAACGAACGGTTCGACGTGCGCGCGCCTCCGGTCCGGGCCGGACGAGGCGGATCGGTGCCGCCCCGCCGCCACCCCGCGCGCTTCCGGGGACGGACGTGCGCGCCCCGGTCCGGAGACGGTCGGCCCCGACGGCCGGCCGCGGAATTACCGTTGCCCATTTCGTTCGCCGTTTCACCGTTCCCCCCGATCCTCCGTTTTCCGAGTTCGAACCTCGTGATGTCGGGGCGGACGGTGGCACCTTCATGTCAGGCCGGTTGTCGCCCGATTGGCGGACTGCGAGGGTCGTGGTGGAAGGCAACCGACCGCAATTCCGTCCCGCAGGCCCGACAGGATGAGTTTCCTCGTGACCGCAAAGCAGCTGTACGAGGCTCCGACACCCGCTTCACCGGACGGCCGTCTCTCGTATTCCTCCGTGCTCCTGAGCCGGCTCGGCCCGAACCGGCCGGACTTCGAGGCCCGTCTGAGCGAGGCGCTGGCCGCCGCCGAGCGGCGGCTTCGGGCCTGCTCCCGCGACGCCTCCGACCCCAGGGTGGCGGAGCTCACGGGGCACCTGACGGCCACGGGCGGCAAGCGGCTGCGAACACTTCTGGCGCTGCTCGCCGCGGAGTTCGGCGACCCGTCGAGGGAGGGTGTCGTCCAGGCGGCCGTCGTCGCCGAACTCGTCCACGTCGCCTCGCTCTACCACGACGACGTGGTGGACCGGGCCGCCACCCGGCACGGTGTCTCCACCGCCAATGTCCTGTGGGGAAACCGGATGGCCGTCCTGGGCGGGGACTGGCTGCTGGCCAGGGCCGCCCGGCTCGCCGCCGACCTGGTGCCCAGGGCACTCGGCCTCAACGCCGACACGGCGAACCGACTCATCGCGGGCCAACTGCGCGAACTCGCCGGACCCGCGCCGGGGGAGGACCCCGTCGAGCACTACTTCCAGGTGACCGCCGGCAAGACCGCCGCGTTGCTGGCCATGTCCCTGGGGGTCGGTGCCCTCCAGGCCGGCGCGCCCGACGCGGTCGTCGACGTCCTCATCGAGTACGGCGAACAACTCGGCATCGCGTTCCAGATCGCCGACGACCTGCTGGACCTCGCCTCCCCCGAGGCCTTCACCGGCAAGGAGCGGGGCAAGGACCTGCTCGCCGGGGTCCCCAGCCTCCCGGTGCTGCTCGCCCGGGAGGACACCGACCCGCGCGACGCCGAGCTGCGCGAACTGATCGAGGCCGGATCCGCCGCCGGAGGCGACTGGCACCTCCGCGTCCTCGAACTCTTCTCCGCCTCGCGGGCCACCGCCCGCGCCGAGGCGATCATGCACCAGCGGCTGGCCAGGGCGAAGGAGGCGCTCGAGTCCCTGCCACCGCTGCCGGCACGCCGCACACTCGACGCCCTCTGCGACTTCGTGGCCTTCCGCACCGGCTGAGAGAAACAGGGAGGTGGCCATGCCGCAGGAGACGACCCTTCGAGCCGAACGGGCGGCCATGCACCACAGGGTCGCGGAACTCGCCCGGAAGCGCCAGGAGGTGCTCCGGGGCGCCCCGAAGGCGACCGAGGCGCAGCACGCGAAGGGGAAGCTGACCGCGCGTGAGCGGATCGAGTTGTTGGTGGATGCCGGGTCGTTCCACGAGGTGGAGCCGTTGCGGCGGCACCGGGCCACGGGGTTCGGTCTGGAGGGCCGGCGGCCGTACACCGACGGGGTGGTCACCGGTTGGGGGACGGTGGAGGGGCGGACGGTGTTCGTCTACGCCCATGATTTCCGGATCTTCGGTGGGGCGTTGGGGGAGGCGCACGCGGCGAAGATCCACAAGATCATGGACATGGCCATCGCGGCCGGTGCGCCGTTGGTCTCGCTCAACGACGGGGCCGGGGCCCGCATCCAGGAGGGTGTGGTGGCGCTGGCCGGGTACGGCGGGATCTTCCAGCGCAACACCCGGGCGTCGGGGGTGATTCCGCAGATCTCGGTGATGTTGGGGCCGTGTGCGGGTGGGGCGGCCTACTCGCCGGCGTTGACGGACTTCGTGTTCATGGTGCGTGACACCTCGCAGATGTTCATCACCGGTCCGGACGTGGTGCAGGCCGTCACCGGGGCGCGGGTGTCGCAGAACGGGTTGGGCGGTGCCGATGTGCACGCGGCCACCTCCGGGGTGGCGCACTTCGCCTACGACGACGAGGAGACCTGTCTGGCCGAGGTGCGCTACCTGCTGTCGCTGCTGCCGTCCAACAACCGGGAGAACCCGCCGCGTACCGAGTGCGTCGATCCGGTCGACCGGCGGAGCGAGGCGTTGTTGGAGTTGGTGCCGGTCGACGGCAACCGTCCCTACGACATGCGGGCGGTGATCGAGGAGATCGTCGACGACGGCGAGTACCTCGAGGTGCACGAGCGGTGGGCGAACAACATCGTGTGCGCGCTGGCCCGGCTGGACGGGCAGGTGGTGGGGATCGTGGCCAACCAGCCCCGGCATCTGGCGGGGGTGTTGGACATCCACGCGTCGGAGAAGGCCGCGCGGTTCGTGCAGATGTGCGACGCGTTCAACATCCCGATCGTCACCCTTTTGGACGTGCCCGGGTTCCTGCCGGGGGTGGACCAGGAGCACGGCGGGATCATCCGGCACGGCGCCAAGCTGTTGTACGCGTACTGCAACGCCACGGTGCCGCGGGTGTCGGTGGTGCTGCGCAAGGCGTACGGGGGCGCGTACATCGTGATGGACTCCCAGTCCATCGGTGCGGATCTGACCTATGCCTGGCCGACCAACGAGATCGCGGTGATGGGTGCCGAGGGCGCCGCCAACGTGATCTTCCGGCGGGAGATCGCCGCCTCCGACGATCCGGACGAGACGCGTCGGGAACTGGTCAAGGAGTACAAGTCCGAGCTGATGCATCCCTACTACGCGGCCGAACGCGGTCTGGTCGACGACGTGATCGATCCGGCCGACACCCGCTCCGTCCTCGTCGGGGCCCTGGCCATGCTCCGTACCAAGCACGCCGACCTGCCCGCCCGCAAACACGGCAACCCGCCCCAGTGAGGAGGACCCCGTGTCCGCGACAGTGCTCGAAGGGCCGCTGGGCCCCGTCCTGTTCAAGGTGATCAGCGGCAGCCCGGCGCCGGAGGAACTGGCCGCCGTCGCCGCCCTGCTCACCACCCTGCCCACGACCCTCTCCTCCGGCAGGGGCACACGGCCCGCCGCGTCCGCGACATGGCGGCGTCCCGCCGTCCTCCCGTCCGCCTCCTGGATGGCCGGAAGGACGGCGGCGTGGACCGGTAGCGTGCCGTCCACGGCGTAGGACCGCAGGACGACCCGCCGACCGGTCCGGCGCGGGGGAGCCGGACCGTGCGGGCGCTCTCCGGGAGGAGAGCGCCCCACGGCGTCCCCCGGCACCCGGGGCGCACCGTGGGCGGCAGGTGAGGAACGGCACCGGGAAAGGCCCGGAGAGCACGGTTTTGCGGTAGGCGGCCCCGAGAAGCAGCGGGTCCGCGGAACGAGGAGACTCCTCATGGACTTCAAGGTCCTCGGCCCGGTGTCGGCCGAGGTCGACGGCCGCGCGGTCCCGCTGGACGGCAGCAAGCAGCGCACCGTTCTGGCGGCGCTGCTGCTCGCCTACGGCCGGAGCCTGACCGACGAGCGGCTGGTCGCCCTCCTGTGGGGCTGGGAGCGGATGGCCACCCGCACCAGCCGGCTGTACACGTACGTGTCGCGGCTGCGCACCCGCATCGGCCCCGGGCTGAAGCTGGAGCGGATCGGCCGCGGGTACCGGATGGACATCGGCGACGCCGTGTTCGACTGGGACGTCTTCCGGCGGCTGGCCGAGGCCGGCCGCGCCGACCTCCTCGCGGGTCGGTACGCCGGTGCCGAACGCCGGCTGGCCGAGGCGCTCGCCCTGTGGCGCGGCCCGGCCCTGCGCGACGTCACCCCGTACCTGGCCGACGTCGAGGCCCCGGGCCTGGAGGAGGCCCGGATCAGCGCCCAGGAGAACCACGCCGACGCCGCGCTCGCCCTCGGCCGGCACGTCGACGTCGTGACCGCGCTGACCGGCCTGGCGGCGCAGTACCCGGTGCGCGAGCGGATCCGCGGCCAGTTGATGGTCGCCCTGTACCGCTGCGGTCGTCAGGCCGAAGCGCTGGCGGTGTACGAGGAGGGCCGCCGCGTCCTGGCGGAGGAGCTCGGGATCGACCCCAGCCCCGCCCTGCGCGCCCTCCACCAGCAGATCCTCCGGGGCGTCCTCCCCCCTCCCCGGGCTCCCGAGCGCCACGGCGTCACCCTGTCGTCGCCGGACGCCCGCGGGCTGTTCCGCGGCGGCGGCGTCGGGCACGGGCTCGTCCCCGCGATGCTGCCCGCCGGAGCCGGGGACTTCACCGGGCGCGTGGCCGAGACGGCGGACGTGCTCGCCGCCCTCCACGGCCGGCAGGACGTCCTCGTCACCGGCGCCCCCGGCATCGGGAAGTCGGCGTTCGCCGTGCGGGTCGCCCGCCAGTGCCGTGCCGACTTCCCGCACGGTCTGCTCTACGCCGATCTGCGCGCCCCCGACGGCACCCCCCGCGATCCGGTGGAGGCCCTCGGCTGGTTCCTGCGCGCCCTGGGTGCCGCGGACGACGAACTGCCCGCCACGCTCGACGAGCGCGCCCACCTCTACCGGACCCTGACGGCCGGACGGCGCACGCTCGTCGTCCTGGACAACGCCGCCGACGACGCCCAGGTGCGCCCCCTGCTGCCGGGCGGCGACGGCAGCCGCACCCTCGTCACCGGGGTCCGGTCCACCCTGGCCTCGCTGGAGGGCACCAGGCTGGTGCGGCTCGGACCCATGGACGCGGACGAGGCCCGTCGCCTGCTCGCCGCCGTCGTGGGAGAGGAACGGGTCGCGGCCGAACCCGAGGCGACCGCGCGGGTGGTGGAGGCGTGCGACGGGCTGCCCCTCGCCCTGCGCGTGGCCGGGTCCCGTCTGGCGGCCTGCCAGCAGTGGCGGATCGCCAGGCTCGCCGACCGACTGGCCCCCGAGGGGCGCCGACTGGACGAACTCCGGTTCGGCAGCCTTGACGTGCGCGGCCGCCTGCGCGCGGCCCTGGACCCGCTGGACGAGGCCACCAGGAGGGACTGCGGCGTCCTGGCGGCGGTCGGTCCCGTCCCGTTGACGCCTCCGGGCACCGCGGAGCTGCTGGGCATCTCCTTCGACGAAGCCGAGGAGCTGCTGGAGAGCCTGGTCAACGCGCGGATCCTGGAGGCGCGGGGCGTCGACGGCGAGGTGTGGCTGCGGTACCGCTTCACACCGCTGATGCGGCTCGCGATCCGGGGAGGGGCGACGGCGCGCGCCGGCGGGGCCGACACCCCGCCCTCCCGGCTCCCCGCCGGCCGGTCGGCGGACGCCCTCCCCAAGGGACGCGGGTCAGCCGCCGGCGTGTCCTTCGTCCAGCCGGCGCGTCAGCTCGAACGCGCCGGGGTCCGGATCGTGTGCCTGCCCTCGGTCCACCAGGTGTTCGACGTAAGCCGCCAGTAGATCCGCCCAGAGGATCGCGTTGTCGTGCATCGGCAGCTCACGGTCCGCGGCACCCCGAAGTTCGATCTCCGTCAGAACGTCCAGAGGATGCTGGACGTGGAACGGGTCGTCCGTGTCGTCGTGCATCGTTCCTCCCCTGTGCTTCCGGGCTCTTCCCAGGCACTGTGCCACCACGTTCGCACAACCGTACATATGGATTCCTGCGCCGATCTGTACTCCCTCTGTACGACCCGTCTCACGGGCCTCCCGTTCCGCCGGACGCCGCCGGACGCCGCCGCGGGGAGCGCGCCGGTCCCCGCGCGGGACGGGACAGGCCCGCCACGTGGGCGGGCCTGTCGGGGAGGGGTGTCGGGCGCCGGTCACGGCGGCTTCCGTGTCGCCGTCAGATCAGTCCGACCTGCATGGCGCGGGCTCCCGCCTGGAACCTGCTACGCGCATCGAGCGCCACCATGGCCGACGCGACGTCGTTGCGCACCGTCCGGACGCTGCAGCCCAGTCGACGGGCGATGGCGTCGTCGGTGAGGCCTTCGGCCAGGAGCCGGAGGACGATCTCCGTACGGGGGCGGCGGGTGGTGGGGGCGCCGGGCTTCCGTCCCAGCTGCCGCACCGCCGCCCCGCGCTCCCAGAGCCGCTCCGCCAGGGCGCACAGGGATTCCAGCTCCGTGGTGGACCGCACCACGCGGGAGCCTTCCGACGCGTCGATCACCACGGCCACCGCACCGTCCATGATCATCGCCCGCAGCGGCACCGTGCCGACCGTGCGCGGCGGAACGTCCTGCTGGGCCAGCCACTGTGCGTACGTCATGGCGGAAGGTGTCTGGAAGACGCAGGACGACCACACGGCCCGCAGGCGCACGCCGCGTCGCAGTCCCATGTCCACGATGGGGCGGGAGAACTCGAAACCGCCCTCGACGTGGCCGGGGACGAGGAACATCACGTCACGCTCGGCCTTGGCGACCATTCGTTCGACCATGGTGGACGCGTCGTCGCGGCTCCCGCTCCCGTCGGCGGACTCCCTGACGCGCTCGGCCGCGCGCTCGTGCAGGGCGATGAACCGGTCGATCTCGACCGGGCGGGGCTGCGGTGAGCGGCCCTCGCGCATCGACCGGGCCAGCAGGGCCGGCAGGGCTATGCACGGCTCGACCGCGCGAAACGCCGTGTGGTCGTCCTCGGAGACGCTGGCGAGACCCTCGGCCCGCAGGATCTCCATCGCTTGCGCGACCTCGTTTGTCGGCCATTCCATGGCCTGCGCCAGTTCCTGCGTTCGCCAGCTCGTCCGCAGGAGCAGCTTCCGGTAGAGAAGCTCCGAACGCCTGTCCAGACCGATTCCGGATTCCGCCACGCCAACCTCTCGGAAGGTTTCTTCCCAGGGCAGGTTTTGCCCGCTGACGAGGTCAACTTAGGCATGTGCGAGCCGGCTCGGAATGTTCGAACATCGCTTTCGACAGCTTGGTGCCACGGCGGCGCAGGTTTCACGCGTCCTGCGGGTGGGAAGAGGGCACAACTGGTCATCGGTCTCGTGATCGGCCGCCGCAGAGGGCACCATTGCGCCCCGGCGGGCACGATGCCGGCCGGGGCGCACGGGGGTCACATCACTCGGAACGAGCGCTTCGAGATCGGTGCGCAGACGCACACCAGGGCGAGGCACGCCACGACGGTGGCGAGCAGTTCCGCGAGGGTGATCTCGCCGGCGACCATGCTGCGCGTGGCGTCGTTGGCGTAGGAGATGGGGTTCGCCTGGGCGATCACCCGCAGCCAGGTGGGCATCGACTCCGGCGGGACGAAGGCGTTGGAGGCGAACAGCAGCGGGAAGGTCATCAGCGTGGTGATCATGCGCAGCACGTCGCCGTTGCGCAGCACCGCGGCCATCATGATGAAGATCCAGCTCATGGACCAGCCGACGAGCAGGCTCATGACGATCGTGCCCACCACGCCCAGGAACCCGCCGGGAGGCGCGAACCCGAAGAACAGCGCGGCCAGGACGGCGACGGCGATCAACTGGTAGAGCGCCCGGGCACCGTCGGCGAAGCTCCTGGCCAGCAGCACGCTGAACCTGTTGATCGGCAGGGTGTGGAAGCGGGTGATGACGTCGTTGCGCAGGTCGTTGATGAGACCGTTGCCCGCCTGGGCGCCGGCGGCGACCGCGGTGATGATCATGATGGCGGGAGCCAGGTTGTCGATGTAGGCCATGTCGGTCGGCATCCCGGGCGCGTCGCCCAGCACCTTCAGCACGCCGGCGAACATCAACAGCATGACCAGCGGCTCGACGAACGTGACGATGAGCACGCCGGCCTGCAGGTAGGGCCGTATCGAGCGGCCGGTGAGGGCGGCGGTCTGGGAGAACAGGCCGCTGCCGCCCCACTGCTCGGACGGGTGCCCCTCTCGGTCCGACGCTGTCCGCTGCCGGCCGGCCTCGGCCTCGATGACCGTCATCGGTGCGCTCCTTCTTCGATGGGAATGGTCGGGACGGTCACGCGGGCACCGACTTCCCGGTGGGTTCGTGAGTCAGCCTCAGGTAGACGTCGTCCAGAGTCGGCTCGGAGAAACCGAGCTCGGTGATCTCGGTGTGCGCCTCGTTCAGCGTGCGCACGATGGTCGCGAGGTCGGCGGAGGCGGCGACCGGGACGCTGATGGTGGCCCCGGACTCCTGAGGGGTCGCCCGGATGCCGGTGTCCTCCAGCGCCTTCACCGCGGTGGACGCCTCGGACTCCGTCGACAGCGTCACGGTCACCATGCGCTGGCCGACGTCGGCCTTGAGCTCGTCGGGCGTGCCGCCCGCGACCACCTTGCCCTTGGACAGCAGGGTGATCCGGTCGCAGAGCTGGTCGGCCTCTTCGAGGTACTGCGTGGTGAGCAGCACCGCGACGCCGTCCTTGGCCAGTCGCTTGACGATCTCCCACACGCCGATCCGGGAGTTCGGGTCCAGGCCGGTCGTCGGCTCGTCGAGGAAGATGACCTGCGGTGAGCCGACGAGGCTCGCCGCGATGTCCAGCCGCCTGCGCATGCCCCCCGAGTACTGGGAGACCGGCCGCTTGGCGGCCTGGGACAGCTCGAACAGCTCCAGCAGTTCGTCCGCGCGGGAGTGGGCCTGACGCTTGCTCGCGCCGAGCAGGCGCGCGATCAGGGTCAGGTTGTCCCGCCCGGAGAGCTGTTCGTCCACCGAGGCGAACTGCCCGGTCAGGCCGATGCAACGGCGGACCCTCTGCGCCTCGGCGGTCACGTCGAGGCCGCAGATCCGGGCGGTGCCGTCGGTCGGTTCCAGCAACGTGGAGAGGATGTTGACCAAGGTGGTCTTGCCGGCGCCGTTGTGGCCCAGCAGACCGTGGATCGAACCTTCGGGAACCGAGACGTTCACGCCGTCCAGTGCGGCGACGTCACCGAACGACTTCGTTACGTCGATTGCCTCAATCATGGGTTTGGCCACGTGCTTGGCCTCCGTTGCTTTCTCCGGCGGCCCGGTGGCGGGCCACGGTTCGGACATGAGATCGAGAGTCGCCGCCACCGCTGCATCGTGATGCTAGAGCGGCACAGGCACGGAGGCGGAAGTGTCTGCAGGTTGCTGAAATGCGGCAGATGGTACGAGTTCGACGGCGTCCCGGCGGTCAGGAGTCGGCCGGCTCGGAGATCCGGGCCGTGCGCGGACGTGCCATCCGCAGGTAGTCGTCGGTGGCCAGGGCCATCGACAGGTCGAGCCGGGCGGCGTTGAAGTACAGGACGTCGCTGCGGAGCAGGTCCTCCTCGACGATCAGTTCGAGGTCGGGGTGGAAGGAGAAGGGGATGATCGAGCCGCTGACCGAGCCGGCGAGCCGCTCGGCGGTCTCGCGGTCGGCGAAGCCGACCCTGCGCCCGCCGGTGCACTCCGCGACCCGGCGCAGATCGAGGCGTCGGTCGCCGGGGACGACGGCCAGCACGTACCGGCAGGTCCGCTTGTCCGGCCGCACCACCACGACCAGACACTTGGCGCTCTGCGCCAAGTCGTGCCCACGCAGGGCGCTGACCACCTCGGTGCGGCCCTCCGGGGGGTGCTCGATCAGCCGGTAGGAGGCGCCGTGGCGGTCGGCCAGTGCCATGAGCCGCCGGTAGGCGGTCCGGTCGTGGGGCGAGACGCCACCTCGCCCGTCGGCGTCGGTTCCGGTGGCGGGAGCGGTGCCGACGGGGGCGGGGCGGCGTCCGGTCGTCGTCATGTCGCTTCCCGGTGGGTCATACGGTCATACCGCCGTCGATCTGGAAGACCGAGCCGGTGATGTAGGCGGCGCGCTCGCTCGCCAGGTAGGCGACGAGGTCCGCCACCTCCTCGGCCCGTCCGAAGCGGCGCAGCGGAACCTGCTTTGCCGCTTCCTTCTTGACCTTGTCGGAGAGCTCGGCGGTCATGTCGGTCTCGATGTAGCCCGGCGCCACCACGTTGGCCCGGATGTTGTACCGGCCGACTTCCTTGGCGAGGGCCTTGGAGAAGCCGATGATGCCCGCCTTGGAGGCGGAGTAGTTGGACTGGGTCGCGTTCCCGTAGACGCCGGCGATGGAGGAGATGTTGACGATGGTGCCGGACTTGCGCTTCATCATCTCGAATATCACCGCGCGGCAGACGTGGTAGACGCCGTCGAGATTGGTGTCCAGGACGCCGTGCCAGTCCTCGTCCGACATGAGGACCAGCGGATTGTCCCGGGTGATGCCCGCCGAGCTGACCGCCACGTCGATCGGCCCCAGGTCGGACTCCGTACGGGCGACCCACTCCTTGACCGACGCGGCGTCGGTCACGTCGGCCCGGACGGCGAGCGCCCGGTGACCGAACTCGCCCGCCTCCTTCTCCAGTTCCAGCGCGGCCTGCTCGTTGGACTGGTAGCAGAAGCTGACGTCGTACCCCTCGGCCGCGAGCCGCAGGACCACGGCCCGGCCGATCCCCCGTGATCCACCGCTCACCAGGGCGACCGGCGCTGTGTTGTCCGTCATGACACTCTCCTTACTGACTGTGCTGGTCAGCCGGTCGCCAGTCCGGCGTGTGCGGGGCTGAGCCGTTCGCCCGGGCGGAAGGCCATGGTGATCCGGCCGACGGTCAGGACCGGTTCGCCGTCGACCCGGCTCTCGCCCTCGAAGATCATCGTGTCGTTCACGGCGCGCTCCAGCCGGGCGTGCTGTTCGACCGTGTCCCCGGGGAAGACCCGCCGGTGGAACTCGATGCCGCTCATGGAGCCGAACAGCATGACCTGACCGTCGGCCGCGTCACCCGCCAGGCGCTTGGCCAGGATGCCCGCCGTCTGCGTCCACGACTCGATCAGCAGGAAGTCCGGGTAGGCGAGGTCGTCCCGGGTCGCCCGCGGACCGAGCCGGGCGTACCACGGCTCGTTCAACGTGACGGCCTTGACCGCCCGTATCCCGTCGGTCCCCACCTCGACCACGCGGTCGACCAGCAGCATCGGGTACCGGTGCGGAAGCGTGGCGCGGACGCCTTCGGAGGTAATCACGCCGTCGCCTCCCGCCGGTAGCGGAGGCGGACCGAGGCGGCCTGGCCGCGCTCCGTCGCCACCCGGGCGCTGCAGCGCCAGTCCTCGCCGCGCGGCGACCAGGTCAGCTCGATCGCCAACTCGTCACCGGGGTGGACCGCGGCCAGGAACCGGCTGGATTCCACGGCCGTCAGCCGCAGCTCGCCGGACTCGGGCGGCTTCGCGGCCTCCGCGGCGCGCCGCACGCACTCCATCACGCAGACGCCGGGAAAGATCGGGAAGTCCGGGTAGTGCCCGGCGAAGACGGGCTCGCTCTCGTCGACCGTCACCGAGAACCCGGCCGACCACCCCCCGGAGCCCTCGTCCCGGCCGGGCTCGCGCACCGGCCGGGGGACGGCCAGGACCGGGCTGGTCACGAGAGCTCCCGCAGCTTCTGCCGCACCAGGTCGTAGGCGCTGTCCAGGGTCCGCACCGAACGCATCTCCGTCTCGGTGAACTTGACCCCGTACTTCCGCTCCAACACGACGACGACTTCGAGGGCCATCAGCGAGTCGACCCCCAGCGTCTCCACGAAGTCGGCTCCGTCCCGGACCTCGGCCACGTCGGCGTCGATGGTCTCGGCCAGCAGTTCCCGCAGCTCTTCCCGATCGAGCCCGGTGACCGCGTCGATTGACATGCTCTTCCCTTTCGTAGAACCGGTGAGCGGCCGTCAGCCCACCGGCAGGCGCAGCGCGGCGCAGGCGACGACGCCGTTGTCGTCCACCGAGGAGACGAGGGCGACGCCGCCCTCGGGAGCCGCCGACCGTTCGGCGACGCTCAGCAGGGACCCGATCTGGAAGGCCGCGGAGGCGGCCGCGGTGTCCCCGATGGAAGCCATGGACGGCGCCCGCTCCAGCACCTGGGCGCCGAAGCGCCCGGTCAGCACCTCGCGCTCCTGCTCGCCGGCGGAACCCGCGGGGCCGGAGGCCGAGACCGCCCACACGTCCCCGGAGTCCACTCCGCCGCGCCGCAGCACTCCCTCGACGCACGCGGCGAGCGCCTCGCGCAGGTCGTCG
Source organism: Streptomyces taklimakanensis (assembly GCF_009709575.1). Lineage (NCBI taxonomy): Bacteria > Bacillati > Actinomycetota > Actinomycetes > Kitasatosporales > Streptomycetaceae > Streptomyces > Streptomyces taklimakanensis. The sequence continues at coordinate 131,856 of NZ_WIXO01000002.1, read as the reverse complement.
CCGAAGTACACCCGCGACTCCACGGCGAGCACCTCGGCCAGGGCGCGGCCGTCCGGTCCCGTCGGGTCGGCGGACTCCAGCATGAACATGGCGCACCCCTCACCGAGGAGGGCGCCGGTGGAGTCCTCGCCGCGCCGGTGGTGGTCCAGCCACGCCCGCGCGTTCGAGAACTCCTCGGCGGCGCCGTACAGCACGGTCCTGGCGCGGCCGGAACTCAGCAGTCCGCCGGCGTAGCTCAGCGCGGACAGTCCGGCGACGCGGCCGCCGGCGATCGTGGTGTTCGGCCCCTTGAGGCTGTGCCAGATGGCGCACTGGCCGGCGGCGCAGTTCATCACCGCGTTCGGCATCAGCGACGGGTCCACGTAGAACGGACGCTCACCCACCAGCGAAGCGCGGGTGAAGTCCATCATGCTCTGCGCGCTGCCGGTGGTCGTGCCCAGGACCAGGGCGGTCTCCTCGTCGGAGGCCGTGCGCCGGTCCCCGGAATCGCGCAGCAGGTCGCGGACCGCGGTGACGGCCAACCCGGTCACCCGGTCCATCGACCGGGTGCCCTTCTTGCCGAGGACCTCGCGGAGCGCGAAGCCGGGCACCACACAGGCGTGGTCGTCCGGCCCCGCCCACTCCTCGGAGTCCAGTGCGGACGAGGCGTCCTTCCCGGCCAGCACGCCGGCCACGAACTCGTCCTTGCCGATACCGAACGGCGACACCGCGGACCACGCGGTGATCACCGGCCGGGTCGCGGTCGCCGGCGCGCTCGCCGAAAGGGTCATGGTCACATTCCGTTCTGCTCGATGTCCTCGGAGTCCGGTGGTGCTCTCAGCGCAGGGCCGGTTCGGCGGCCGCCGGCGCGGGCCGGCGCAGCACCAGCGTGGCGACGCCGTCGTCGCCGTCGGTGCCCGCCACCAGCCACACCGGGCCGTCGGCCCCCGCGTCGAGGGCGCCGATCGCCGCCGCGCACTGCACGACGCCGAGCGCCCCGGACAGCTCGCCCCACGTCGCGGTGAGGTCGTGACCGGGCTGTCCGGCCGGCAGGGCCGGGGCAGCGGCGGCGGGCGCGAACCAGGCGGCCGGCGGTTCGGGCTCGGCCTCGGCGAGCTCCGCGATGTTGCCCGCCACGTCCGGTCCCCGGGTGTGCGCGCCGACCACGGCCCGGACGGTGGCGCCGCGGGCCTCGGCGACCTCGGCGCGTTCCAGCACCAACGCCGCGCCGCCGTCGACGACCGGGCCGCCGACGAGGCTGCGCACGATCTCGTTGTCCGGCTCCACGCCGACCACGACCACGTGGTCGGCACGGTCCGAACGCAGCAGGGCGGCGCCCCAGCGCACCGCGTCGAGCCCGGAGGCGGGCCCGTTGCACAGCGTCAGGTTCGGGCCCTTCAGCCCGAACCTGATGGCGATCTCGGAGGTGATGATGTTGCTGGAGGCGTTGGGGGTGTCCATCGGGCTCACGCCGTGGGTGCCCTCTTCGGCGATCGTCCTGGTCACCCGGCAGACGGTGTCCACGTTGCCGAGGTTGGAGCTGACCAGCACCGCCGTCCGGGAGCCGGCGACGGTCGGTCCGCCGTCGGTCAGCAGTCCGGCGTCGGTCAGCACGCGCTGTGCGGCGCACAGCCCGAGCTGGGTGGCGCGGTCCTTGTAGCGCAGGCCCTTCTTGCCCAGGACGGCCGCCGGCTCGACGGTGCCCTCCGGATTCCGGGCCGTCGCCAGGGCGGCCGCGGAGTCGGCTCCCGGCATGGCGACGCCGACGCCGGTCACGGTAATCATCATGCTCCCTCGACAATCGCCACGGCGTTGATCCCGCCGAACCCGAACCCGTGCACCTGCGCCAGCGAAACCTCGTGCTTGGCCTCCCGGCCGCGGACCAGGCGGATGCCGGCGGCCTCCTCGATCGGGTCGTCCAGGTTGACGAGCGGCGGCACCTTGCCGGTGGCCATCGTCTGCAGGGTGACCACGAGGCTCAGCAGACCGGCCGAGCCGCTGGTGTGGCCGGTCATCGGCTTGATGCCGGTCACCACCGGACCGCCCGCGGCGTCGCCGAAGACCTCGCCGTAGGCCGTGATCTCGACCAGGTCGTTGAGCGGTGTCCCGGTGCCGTGCAGCATCACCATGTCGATGTCGCCCGGTCGGGTGCCCGCGTGCCGGTGGGCCTGCCGCATCGCCTCGGCGACCTGCTCCCGGTCCGGCGCGGTGGGGTGCTTCGCGTCGCAGGTCATCCCGACCCCGCGCAGCCTGCCCCACAGCCGGCCGCCCGGCCACCGGAGGTCCTCGCGGCGCAGGACCACGGCGGCGGCCCCGTCGCCGAGGATGGTGCCCTTGCGGTTGACGTCCAGGGTGCGCAGCGCGGTCGGCGGGTCCGGCTGGACCCGGTCGGCCAGGCCGTGCATGCTCTCGGTGATCGCGTCGACGCCCGCGACGACGACGGTGTCCGCCTCGCCCAGCGCCAGCATGTCCGCGCCGAGCGCGAGCGTGTACAGCGACGCGGAGCACGCGTTGGAGATGGTGAGGGTGTCGGAGGTGCCGAACCGCTCCCGCAGCGCGGTGCCGAAGTGCAGTCGGTCGACGCCGAACGGCGTGCCGTCGCGCCACCAGAGCTCGGCCGACCGGAGCTCGCGCAACCCGGTGCCCACGAGCACCGGGACGCCGGACAGGTCGTCGCCGAGTCCGGCGTCCGCGGCGGCCTGGCCGACGGCGTCCAACAGGAACCCGGTGGCCCGCAGCGTGCGGTCGACGCCCGGCTCCGGCCGGTCGTCGATCTCGAACAACTGCCTGCCGTTGTACAGCTCGTGGTCGAATCCGCGCATCGGGCCGAGACCGCCGCGCCCCGCGCAGAGACTGCCGAAGACCTCGTCGGCGTCCCGACCGACGCTCGCCACGGCACCGATGCCGGTGATGGGCAGTCTCACCGCACACCGTCCAGGTACTTGCCGAGGACCACGATCGCGTTGTTGCCGCCGAAGGCGAGACCGTTGTTCTGCACGACGCGCAGGTCCGCCTCGACGGACTGGTTGGGCACGCAGTCGATCTCGCACTCGGGGTCGGTCTCGCGGTGGTTGATGGTCGGCGGTATGAAGCCGTGGTGGATCGACAGGGCGCAGGCTATGGCGGCCAGCGCGCTCGCGGCCCCCATGGTGTGGCCGAGCATCGACTTGAGCGAGACGGTGCGCGGCGGGGCGTCGCCGAACACGTCGTGGATCGCCCGCGACTCGGTCACGTCGTTGGCCTTGGTGCCGGTGCCGTGCGCGGAGATCAGGTCGACCTCCTCCGCCTTGACGCCGGCGTTCTCCAGGGCGATCTCCATGCACCGGGCGACGCTGTCCTGGTTCGGGGCGACCTGGTGGTAGGCGTCGCAGTTCATGCCGTAGCCGAGCACCTCGGCGTAGACGCGGGCACCGCGCGCCTGCGCGGAGGCGAGGCTCTCCAGCATCAGCACGCCGGCGCCCTCGCCGGTGAGGATGCCCTTGCGGTCGACGTCGAAGGGACGGCACACGTCCGGGGCGATCGTGCCGAGCCGGTAGAAGCCGGTGAAGGTCTTGCGGCACATCGCGTCCGCGCCGCCGCAGAGCGCGTAGTCGACCTCGCCGGAGCGGATCGCGTCGAAGCCCTGGCCGATCGCGTAGTTGCCGGCCGAGCAGGCGGTGGCGATGGTCACCGCCTCGACGTTGGACAGGCCCAACTCCTGCGCGGCGGCGATGGACAGCCGGTTGGGGGAGACGCGCCGGGCCACGGTCGGGTCCATGGCGGCGGGGCCGGAGGCGACCTCGGTCTCCACCAGGTGGTCGAGGTCGTAGGACTCCCCGTCGGTGGTGCCGATGGAGATCATGCCGCGCTGGGCGCGCAGGACGTCCAGGTCGGCGCCGGCGGCCTCGACGGCCATCCGGGCCGCCGCGACGGAGAACTGCGTCGCGCGGCCCAGGGTCTCGACGGGCAGGTTGTGGATCCAGCGCTCCGGCTCGGCCCCGGCGATCTCGCAGCCGTTGGCGTGCGCGAATCCCTCGGTGTCGAACAGCGTGATCGGTTTGGCACCGCTGCGGCCCGCCCGCAGCCCCTCGGCGAACTCATCGGCACCCACACCGATGCTGGAGAACACGCCGAACCCGGTCAGCACGACCCGGGACGCCGCGTCGTCACGCGCCGCGTCAGAAACGTTCACAGACATCAATCTCCCTCGGTACGGCCTGGTCGCCTTGGATGAGGACGGGAACGGAGCACCGACAGGCGGTGCCGGAGGGGGGCCGCCGGACCCCGGAGGACCGACGGCGTGCCGTCGGACCTCCGGTCACTCGGTTCCAGCCGCGCCTACTTGGCGTTGATGGCCTCCTCGACCACGGCGTAGACGCCGTCGAGGTTGACCATCCGCTCCAGCTCGGACTGGTCGATCGTCACCTTGAACTCCTTCTCCAGGCCGGCGAGGATCTCGATGGCCCGCAGCGAGTCCGCGCCGTGGTCCTCCTTGAAGAGGCTGCTGCCGGTCACCTCGTCCTCTTCCAGCTCCAGGACGTCGCAGACGATCTCCTTGATGCGTGCCTGGCGGTCGGCGTCGATGCTCGTGGTCATCTCAATCTCTCTCTGTTCGTTCGATGGTTCGTTCGGTCCTTCACGTGCGGCCCGCGCGGCCGTGGCCGAGCCGGTCGCACGTCCTCACCCGGACATGCCGGCGAAGTCTCCGCGTCGGGGCCGGAGCGGTCCGGGCGATCGCCGGATGCTGCCCCGGCAGACCTCCCTCGGGTCCCAACCCTCCGGTCGGTCGGGCAGCAGGTCCGGGTCGCCGTACACGGCCCCCTGGCGGGCGGTGGCGAGCAGGGGCTCCCCGAGGATGTCGGCGGCGCACGAGATCCCGCCGAGCATGACGCCCGCGATGCCGTTGCCCGCCTGTGTGCTGGCACCGACGACGTGCAACCCGGTGATGCTGGTCGCCGTGCCGGGGCGGGCGGTTCCGCCCCATTCGGCCATGCCGAAGGGGGTGCCGCCGGAGGAGAGCGTGTACCGCTCGTGGGTCAGCGGGGTCGCCGCCTCCAGGTGCGTGATGTGCTCGCGCAGCGGTCCCAGGGCCTTCTCGGCCGCGCGCAGTGTGGCCTCGATCAGGTTCTTCTTGCGTCGCAGGTAGATGGGGTTGCGGCGGTAGGCGACGCCGCCGGCCGGCCCCTCGTCGACGCCCCACCAGGTGTAGTTCGGCGGGCACAGCGTCATCACCTGGAGGTTGGCGTGGCCCGGCGGGCACAGCGCGCGGTTCTCCGGGTCCTTGAGCGAGGCGAAGGAGCAGAAGAGGAACGGCACCTCGCCGGTCTCCCCCGCGCTCGCCCGGTCGAAGTAGCCGTCGATGTCGTCGGTGTCGTACCACCACAGGTTGGCGTTGGGCCTGTCCCGCAGGTCGATGTCGAGACCGAGGTAGAGCACCAGCCACGGCATGCCCATCCGCGCGTTCACGGTGCGGTTCACCACCGACTTCGGGAAGTGCTCCGCGCCGACCAGTTCGAGCACCGTGCGCGGGTAGTCCGCGTTGGACACCACCAGGTCCGCCGTGATCACCTCGCCGCCGTCCAGGCCGACGCCGACGACCTTGCGGTCCTCCACCAGGACGCGGCGCACCCTGCTGCGGGTGCGGACCTGCCCGCCGTGCGCCTCGATCACCTCGACCAGGCCCGCCGCGAGCACCTGCCCACCGCCGGCCGGGTAGTAGGCCCCGCGCAGGTAGTGGTCGGTGACGCTGGTGTGCCGCGCCACCGTGGCCTGATGCGGGGTCAGTCCGTAGTTCGGGGCCTGCGCCGCCAGGACGGTGCGGGCCCGCGGCGACAGGCCGCAGTGGTCGAACAGGTCGTCCAGCGTCCGCCTGCCCCACCGGCGGATGGTGGCGGTGTTCGCCGCGATGTCCGGCGCGGACCACGTGTGGGCCTCGAACAGCGCCGCGCGCTGTTCCTCGCCGAGGGACGAGCAGACGTCGACGAAGGTGTTCAGCCCGTCCGCCTCGCCCGGCATGGCCTCCGTGAGGCGGCGCCGGTACTCCTGCCATCCGGCGGGCATGTCGACCGACACCCCCGGCACCCTGATCAGGTCGAACCCGTCCTGGTCCATCTCCAGGAACTCGACCCGGTCGCGGAGCCCGACCCCGGACAGGATGGACGGGATGACACCGCCGGGCGCGCAGTCGCCCAGGTAGTGGACGCCGACGTCGAACTCGTAGCTGCGGCGCCGCCGGAACACGTGGCTGTTGCCGCCCACGATCGAGAACTGCTCCAGCACCAGGACGCGCTTGCCCGCGGCGGCCAGGTAGGCGCCGGCGGTCAGGCCCCCGAGGCCGGCGCCGACCACGATGGCATCCCAGTCGGGGCCCGGCGCGGTGCCGTGCGCGTTGCTGTCCACAGTCGTCTCCTCGTCGCTTGCCGCAGTGATGCTTGCCATGGCTGCCGGAGCGGTGGCCGCGGTCCGTGCCGCGGCCACCGCCCCGACCTCAGCCGCAGCCGCCGGCGTGGCCCTGGTCGCCACCGGCCGGCAGCAGGTCGGCGTGGGTGGCCGGGTCCGGTGCGTCGACGGCCGGCGCGTCGGACCGCTCGGTGCCGAGGACGGCCCGGACGAAGGGGGCGACCCGGTCCACCCCCCAGTACTTGTCCCTGCCGTTGATGAAGAACGGCACGCCGAACAGGCCGTCGTGGGCGGACTCGGCGAGCAGGGCGGCGCCCCGCTTGCGCAGCTGGGGGTCCCGGGCCGCCGTGGACAGCCGCTCGGCGTCGAGGCCGAGCTCCTCCGCGATGGCGGCGATCACCTCGGGCTCGGAGATGTTCCTGCCCTCCTGCCAGCGGGCGCGGTACGCGGCGGCGACGAAGTCCTTGCCGCGGCCCTCGTCCTCGGCGGCGATCCACGCCAGGTGGGCCACCTCCCAGCACGGGTCGCGGTCGATGGGCCAGGTGATGTCCGTCAGTCCGCGCTCGTTCGCGAGCCTGCGGGTGTCCTGCAGGATGTAGAAGTTCTTCGCCCGGCTCATGGCGACGATCGGGAGGGTCACGCCCTCGTCGGCCAGCAGCCGTGCGGTCTCCTCGTCCGGCTCCCAGAACGGCAGCCAGTCGATGGAGTCGAGCACCTCGGGGTGGGTGCTCATCAGGTCGCGGTAGGCGAACCAGGAATACGGGCTGCGCAGGGAGAAGTACCAGCGCGGCCGACGGCGGGAAGCCATGGGGGTCCTCCGGGCGTGTCGTCGTGGGTCACTCGCCGCGCAGCGCGCGCAGGACCTCGTCGTCGAAGACGGCCATCTGCCACTCCGACTCCGGGGTCTCCTTGTGGCAGTAACCGTGGGTGATCGAGCCGGTGGCGGTCTTGACGAGCTTGCCGTCCCGCACGACGTAGAAGTCCAGGCGGGAGGTGTAGAGCATGTCCTTGAAGATGGACTCCACGGTGTAGACCGTGTAGAGGTTCTCCTCCATGATCGTCTCGTCGGTGAACCGCAGCTTGCACTGCGTCACGACGGGGATCCAGCCGCGCTCGTCGAGCATCCGCTTGATGCTGATGCCGCGGGAGGCGACGAAGAGGTGCTTGGCCTCCTCCATCTGGCGCAGGTAGCCCGACATCTGCATGCGCTCGGTGAAGTGGCAGTAGTAGTAGGGAACCTTCCACTTCCAACCGACGGCGTTGTCGTCGCCGATGATCTCGGCGAGCACCGGGTCGGTGTCGGTGTTCTCGCCGCGGTGGAACGCGCCGGCGAAGTCGTCGACCGGGGTGGCGGCCAGCTCGGTGGGCTCCGCGGTGGCGAGCCGGTCGACCACGAAGCGCTGCAGCTCCGCGGGGAGCGGGGCCGGGTCGTCGATGGTGGTGTCGCGGCGCAGCAGCACCCGCAGCTTGGAGGTGACGGCCTTCTTCGGCGCGCCGTCGCGCTGCACGGTCGCGCTCACCGCGAAGACCATCTCGGTGTCGGTCTCCCGGATCTTCGGGACCACCTCCAGCAGCACGTCGTCGTCGAGGGTGAGGACGGTGTGCAGCCGGGTGTCGACGCCGACCACGTCGAAGTTGACGCCGTGCACCAGGTACAGCTCGGTGGCGCCGAGACCGACGGCCCGGAAGTGGTCGAGCACCGCGGCTTCGAGCAGGTAGTTGTCACACTTGAAACCGATCGCGGTGTTGATGTTGCCGCCCTCGTAGGACGGGCGCATGGTCACCGAACTCGGTTCGTTCAGCAGCTTCTTGATCTCGACATCGGTCAGGGTGGCCATCGGTGTGCTCCCGTACTCAGTTGACCGCCGCCGGGGGGTGCCCGGCCGACAGGGTGGTGAGGAATTGCCGGACGGTGAGCGAGAACCGCTCCGGACGTTCGGCCATCGGTGTGTGCCCGCAGTCGTCGATCCGGTCGATCGAGGCGTTGCCGAGCCGGGCTGCGAGGCTCTCGCCCTCGGCGGGCGGCGCGATCGGGTCGCGGTCGCCGACGATGACGTGAACGGGCAGGCCGACCAGTTCGACGGGCAGGAAGGGGGTACGCAGGTAGGCGTTCAGGTAGCGGACCACCCAGTGGGGGCCGAGCTGCGCGCACGCGTGCTCGGCCATCTCGGCCCGCAGGTCCGGGTCCAGGGACTTGCGGGCCATCAGCCGGATGCCGTCCGCCGCGCCCAGACGCAGCCGGTCGAGGAATCCGGGCAGTTCGGCCCAGGAGAAGTCCTCCGGCCGCTGCCGGAAGAACGGCGAGACCAGCACGACGCCCCGGATGCCGAGTTCCTCGCGCGGGTCCGCGCCGCCGGCCGCGGCGTCGGCGAGCAGGGCCAGCAGCAGGACCGTCGCGTAGGAGTGCGCGACCACCACGTCCACACCGCCGGGGACCCGCGCGATCGCCTCGGTGATCCAGGCGCTCTCGTCCCGTTCGGGTATGGCGAAGGGACCGCCCGCCCGCCAGGGCAGGCCGGCGGTCCACAGGTCGAGGCCGGAAGGACGGTGCGCGGCGAATGCGTCCCAGCAGCTCTCGCTGCTGCCGAGGCCGTGCAGCAGCAGGGCGCGGTGGCCCGCTTCGGCGGGAGCGCCTCGCTGTCGGAGCACGAGCGGCTCGACATCGCCTTTCTGGAGCACCGGATATCCCTTTCCGAAGGAATTCGGACAGCAGAGAGTGACGCCGGTCAGAATTCCGTCCGGCAAACCGCCGCCGACGCTAGCAACATCCTCAGCACCGGCAAACGCCTGATCAACGATTTTGCAGTGACATGCAAACCGCCGTGTGGCGCGCGCGGATCGGCATTGCCGCATTGGCTGCGAAACCGGCTCCGCGTGGCACCTGGACGACGAAATGATGCGTTGCGCACTCGATCATCCCGGAAATGCCGCGTGCCGAAAGAGGTCTTTCAGCAAGCTGCGACTACAGATTTTTCCAAGCGGCGACGACGTCGTCCGCGCCGGACGGCGCGGCCAGCGACCGCCGGGCCGCCACCAGGGCCTTGGGCCAGTTCACGGTCAGCGCGGCGCCCAGGCGCGCGCCGCGCCGGTAGGCCACGGCGAACCGGCGCAGCGGGCCCGCGCCGCGCACCACGGTGACGTCGTCGCCCGGGTCGGGACGGCCCAGCAGGGTGATCTTGCCGCCGTACTGGTCGGACCAGACGAAGAACTCGTGCCGGTACGCCACCGGCGCCGGCCCGACGATGCCGCGCACGACGACGTCGGCCTGCTCCACGGCGTTGGTCCAGTGCTCGACCCGCAGGTGACGTCGGAGCAGCGGGTCGTGGCAACGGGCCACGTCGCCGATCGCGTACACCGTGCGGTCGGCGTCGACCGCGCAGTGCTCGTCGCACAGGACACCGCCGTCGTCGTCCAGCGCGACACCGGAACCGGCGAGCCAGTCCGTGTTCGGCCGGACCCCGATGCCCACCACGACGGCGTCCGCGGGCAGCGTGCGTCCGTCGGTGAGCGTCACCCCGGTGACCACCGGATCCCCGACGAGCCCGGCGACGGAGACGCCGCACAGCAGCCGCACCCCGTTGTCCTCGTGCAGCAGGGCGAGTTCCCTCGCCACCTCCTCGCCGAGCAGCCCGGACAGCGGTGCGGGCAACGCCTCCACCACGGTCGTCCCGATGCCCCGGGAGCGGGCCGTGGAGGCCACCTCGGCTCCGATGAAGCCGCCGCCGACGACGACCAGACGGCCGCCGGAGCCGATCCGGTCGAGGTCGGCCCGCAGCGCGTGGCAGTCCGCGAGCGTGCGCAGCAGGTGCACGCCCCGGCGCGGCATGTCGGGCAGCGTGCGCGGCGCCGCGCCGCAGGCCAGGACCAGCCGGTCGTACTCCAGCTCGTCACCGGTGTCCAGCCGCAGCACGCGGCGCGCCGGGTCCAGCGCCGCGGCGGCCGCGGTGTGCCACTCCGCACGCCACTGTTCGGCGCCGCCCAGCGAGGCGCGGTCGGGGGTCCAGTCGCCGGCGAGGACCTGCTTGGACAGCGGAGGCCGGTCGTAGGGCGCGTCCGGGTCCGGGTCGACCAGCGCGATCGAACCGGTGTAACCGGCCTGCCGCAGTCCCGACGCGACGCGGCTGCCGCCGACCGAGGCGCCGACGATCACCACGCGGCGGACGCTCACGACACCGCTCCGTCGGTGAGGAGCGCGTCCTCGGGGGCGACCTCGGCCAGGGCGCGCGGGGTGCGCAGCTCCAGCACGTCGCGCAGGCCGAAGGTCCAACCGGCCTTGCGGGCCTTGGTGGCCAGCCGGGCGGCCCGGAGGCTGTCGCCGCCCCGGGCGAAGAAGTCGTCGTCGAGGTGGACCGCGGGCACGTCGAGGACCTCGGCGAACAGGGAGCACATCAGCGCCTCGGCCGCGGTCTTCGGCGCGGCACCCGTGGGGGCGTCCCGGACCGGCGGCTCGGGGAGCGCGTCCTTGTCGAGCTTCCCGTTCGAGGTCAGCGGGAGCTCGTCGAGCACGACGACCGCCGAGGGGACCATGTAGGCGGGCAGCACCCGGGAGAGGGCCTCCCGCAGCGCGGCGGGATCGGGGGCGGCCCCCTCCACGGGCACCACGTAACCCGCCAGGTACCGGTCGCCGGAACGGTCCTGGCGGGCGATCACGGCGGCCTGTCGCACCCCGGGTCGGGCGGCGAGCACCGAGGTGACCTCGCCGAGCTCGATCCGGTAGCCGCGGATCTTCACCTGGTCGTCGGTGCGGCCCAGGTACTCGAGGATCCCGTCGGGCCGTACCCGGACCGTGTCCCCGGTGCGGTACATGCGTCCGCCGCCGAAGGGGTCGGCCACGAACCGTTCCGAGGTGAGGCCGGGGCGGCCCAGGTAGCCGCGCGCGACCTGGCAGCCCGCGATGTACAGCTCGCCGACGGTGCCCGGCCCGACCGGCCGGAGCCGCTCGTCCAGCACGTACAGGTCGGTGCCCGGCGTCGGGAGCCCGATGGGGGTGGCGCCGGGCTCTATCTCGTCGTCCGGGCCGATGCGGAACGTGCAGCACCCGACGGTCGCCTCGGTCGGACCGTACTCGTTGATCACCGCCGCGCCGGGATGCGTGCGTCGCCACCGGTCGACGACGTCGCCGATCAGCATCTCGCCGCCGACCACCAGCTCGCCGGTCGGCGACAGCGTGCTCGGCAGCGCGGTCAGCAGCGGCAGGTGCGACGGGGTCGCCTTGACGAAGCCCGGCCGGTCGTCCGCCGCCCCGTCGTCGGCCGGCTCCCGGTCCAACGACGCGACGCGGACGCAACCGCCCAGGAGCAGCGGCCCGTACAGCGCGGTGACCGTCAGGTCGAACGCCACGGGGGAGTGCAGCAGCGCGCCGTCCGCGAGGCTCGGGTACTCGGCGCGGGCGAACTCCAGGTAGCGGACGAGGGTGTCGTGCTGCACCGCGACGCCCTTGGGGCGGCCGGTGGAGCCGGAGGTGTAGATGACGTAGGCCAGGTTCTCCGCGGTGAGCGGAGCCACCCGGTCGGCGTCGGTCGGGTCGTGGTCGGGGCCGCCGGCCGCCTCGGCGGCGGCGATGGCCTCGGCGACGGTCGTGGTCCGCGGACCGTCGGCGCCGGACTCGGCGTCCTGGACCAGCATCAGCTCCAGCCCGGTGTCCTCGACGATGAACGCGACCCGTTCCGCCGGGCAGTCGCTGTCGATCGGGACGTACGCCGCACCGGCCTTGAGGATGCCGAGCAGCGCCACCACCAGGTCGGCCGACCTCGCGAGCCGGACCCCGATCAGCCGCTCCGGGCCGAAGCCGCGGGCGATCAGGTGGTGCGCCAGCAGGTTCGCCCGGCGGTTCAGCTCGGCGTAGTCCAGCTCCCGTCCGCCGGAGCGGACGGCGGTGGCGTGCGGGGTGCGTGCCACCTGTCGCCGGAAGAGGTCGGGGAGGGGCGATTCAGCCATCGTGTCTTCCTATTCCTTCGAAAGCGGGGCCGCCGCGGGCACGGGCCCGCTGGGTCACCCGGCGCGACCCGCGGCCAGTTGGCGGATCGTCGGGCGCAGGTACAGGTCGCGCATCGCCACCGTGAAGTCGCCGCGCCGACGCAGCGCGGCGCCCACGCGCATGGCCAGCAGGGAGTTGCCGCCGAGGTCGAAGAAGTTGTCGTCCGGGCCGACCGGGACGCCGAGCACCTCCTGCCAGACCTCCAGCAGCGCCGCCTCGAAGGCGTCGCCCGGTGCGGCGGCGCCGTTCCCGGTCCCGTCCGCGCCGGTGCCCTCGGCCCGGTCGTCGGGGACGGCGGTGCTGCGCGGGGCGGCGACCGCCGGGGCGGGCTTCGGGAGCTTGCGGGTGTCGAGCTTGCCGTTGGTGGTCAGCGGCATCCTGTCGAGCGCGGTGATCGTCGACGGCACCATGTACTCGGGGAGGAACCTGGCCGCGCGCTGCCGCACGGCCGCGGTGTCGTCCCCGTCCATCACCACGAACGCGTCGAGCTGGGCCGTCGCCGGGTCGTCCGGATCGGCCCGGTTGAGCAGCACGGCCGCCGCGGTCACCTGCGGGTCGTCCAGCAGCACCGAGCGGATCTCGTCCAGTTCGATGCGGAAGCCGCGCAGCTTGACCTGGCTGTCCAGCCGGCCCAGGTGCTCCAGCCGTCCGTCGGGCAGCAGCCTGCCCTTGTCCCCGCTGCGGTACATCCGCTCGCCGGTGCGCGGATCGGTCAGGAACCGCTGCCCGGTCAGCTCCGGCTTGTTCAGGTAGTGCGACGCGACGCCCGCCCCGCCGACGTGGATCTCACCGGCGACGCCCATCGGCAGCGGCCTGCCCTCGGGGTCGGCGACCCGCACCCACCAACCGCGCAGGGCGTGCCCGACCGACTTGGACCCGGCCAGCGCCTCGGCCCTGGTGACGGTCTGCGCGGTCACGTGCACCGTCGTCTCGGTGATGCCGTACATGTTGACCACCCGGCACCCGGTCTCCGGGTGCCGGTCGAACCAGGGCAGCAGCATCCGCGGGTCGAGCCCCTCGCCGCCGAAGACCACCAGTCGCACCGGGGCGGGGTCCGCCCCGTCCCGCTCGACCTCCACCAACTGGGCGAAGGCCGACGGGGTCTGGCTGAGCACCGAGACCCGTTCCCGCAGCAGCAGCCGGTGGAAGTCCTCCGGCGAGCGCGACACCCAGTAGGGCACGACGACCAGGCGGCCGCCGGTGAGCAGACAGCCCCAGATCTCCCACACCGAGAAGTCGAAGGCGCTGGAGTGGAAGAGCGTCCAGGTGTCGTCCTCGCCCAGGCCGAACTCCCCGGTGGTGGCGGCCATCAGGGCGAGCACGTTCACGTGCGGGACGACCACGCCCTTGGGACGGCCGGTGGAGCCGGAGGTGTAGATGACGTAGGCCGGGTCGTCCGGGCCGGTCGTCGACGACGGCGGACCGTCGCACCGCGCGGGCGCCAGCCTTGCGAGTTCGGCCGTGCCGACCACCCGGACGGAGTCGCCGCCGGGGAACTCCGCGCGGTCGGTGACGACCGTGGTGAGTCCGGCGTCGGCGGTGGTGTAGGACAGCCGGTCCCGGGGGTGGGCGGGATCCATCGGAACGTAGGTCGCGCCCGCCTTGAGCACGGCGAGCAGCGTGACGACCAGCTCGGCGGACCGCTCCAGGCACACCCCGACCCGGTCGCCGTCGGCCACGCCGAGCCCCCGCAGGGCGTGGGCGAGCCGGTCGGCCCGGCCGTCGAGTTCGCCGTAGCTCACCCGGGTGTCCTCGAAGCAGACCGCGACCGCGTCCGGCCGGCTCGCGGCGACCGCGGCGACCGCCGCGTCGATCCGCCGCGGCGCGAAGGGCTCCGCCGGGCCGGGCCGGCCGAGCGCGGCCAGGTGGTCCAGTTCGTCCTCGTCCAGCAACCGCACGTCCGGGACGGGGGTGTCGGGTGCTTCGAGGAGCATCCCGTGCACCCGGCACACGTGCCGGAGGAACTGGTCGGCGATGTCGGCGGACAGCTTCCGCGGCGAGAAGTCGCAGCGCAGCATCCGGTTCCCCGCGGCGTCGCGGACCACCGAGACGGTCACCGGGAACGGCGGGAGCTGGAACGGCAGGTACTCCGCCGAGGCCGCGCCGGGCAGGTCCGCCGCCGGGTCGAGGTCGGCGAAGACCAGTCCCGCCCCGGCGGCGCCGGCGGGATCGCCGCCCGCGGCCTCCACCTCGCGCAGGAGTTCCTCGGTGTACCACGCCGGCCCGGCCGCGACCGCCGCGCGGACCTGCTTGTCGAGGGTGCCCAGCGTGTTCGCGCCGTCCACCGCCACCGGTACCAGGGCGACTCCTTCGACGGGGGCGCCGGGAACGCCGGGGGCGCTGTCGTCGGTGTCGGTGACCAGCGCCGCGAGGACGGGCCTGCCCGCCCCCTCGTAGCGGGAGAGGACGACGCCGAGGGCGGCCGCCCAGCTCTCGGCGTCCCCCTCCGGGTGGCCGGCGGGCAGCGGCAGCAGGGCGGTCTCGGGCACGTCCGGGTCGTGCGGCCGGCCGAGCCCCCAGTCCAACCGGGCGCCGAGCCGGCACTCGGCGAGTTCGGCGGCGTGCCGGGCGGTGTCGTACCGCCGCCCGCCGCCCGCGGTCCGGGCGGCGGAATCCTCCCGCCCCGCGCGGGGCGGTGCGTCGCCGAGCAGTTCCGCGACGAACCCGCGCAGCGCCGCCGCGCCGAGCACCGCGCGGTGCGCCACCACGACGAGTTCGGCGACACCGTCGGCGTAGCGCAGCAGCACTCCGCGCACGGGGGCGTCCCGGTGGGCGACCACCGGCCGGACGAGTTCCCGCGTCCGCCACCGCTGTGCGGCGGACTCGTCGGATCGGCACGGCACGTGCTCGGTCCACAGCCGTGCGGCGCCGCGGAAGACCGCCGCCGTCCCGGCGGCGGTGAGCAGCGCGGCGGCCCGGTCGGCGAACCGCCGCGCCAGCGCGTCCGGACCGTCCGCCGGCAGCCCGTCGGCGAGGCGCACGCTCAACGCGTGGCAGACCGCGCCGGGCGCTTTCCGGTCGTTGCCCGGGACGCGCTCACCGGAGTGGACGACGGTGCGCCGCGCCGGCGTGAGAGCTGCGTAGGCGTCCTGTTCAGAGATCGACACGACTGGTCCCCTTGGCGTGATTGCGGTGGATCACCGGGCGGTGAAGCCGCCGTCGACGGTCAGCACGGAGCCGGTCACCTGCCTGGACTCGTCCGAGGCCAGCCAGATGGCGGCCTGGGCCACGTCCTCCGGCTCGATCAACGAGTTCATCGGCTGCGACTGGACGAAGGTCTCCTCGTGCTCGGCGACCGGCAGGTCGAGCGACCGCGCGATCTCGGCGAGCATCCGGCCCTCGACCTGGCTGTCGTCCCGGATCGAGCCGGGACACAGGGCGTTGACCCGGACCTTCAGCGGCGCGTAGTCGAGCGCGGTCGCCTTGGTCAGCCCGATCAGACCGTGCTTGGAGGCCGCGTATCCGGCGAAGTGCCGGTAGCCGACCAGGCCGGCGGTGGACGACACGTTGATCACGCTGCCCGACCGTCGGGCGACCATGAGGGGGCCGACCACCGAGGTCATGCGCCAGGCGCCGGACAGGTTGACGTCGATCATCACCTGCCACTCGTCCTCGGTGATCTCGTGGGCCGGTTTGCCCGACGGCGCCACGATGCCCGCGTTGTTGACCAGCACGTCGACCTTGCCGAACCGGTCGCACACCCGGTCCACCACCGCGCGCAGCGCGGCGAGGTCGCGGATGTCGGCCGCCGCCGCGAGCACGGCGGCGCCCTGCTCGCGGCAGAGCCGCGCGGTGTGGTCGAGCTGGCTGGTGGTGCCGAGCGGATAGGGAACGCCGGGGACGTCACCGCACACGTCGAGCAAGGCGAGGTCGGCGCCCTCCCGACTGAACGCCAGCGCGCAGGCGCGGCCGACACCACGCGCGGCTCCCGTCACGATGACGGTCTTTCCTTGCAGACGCACCAAGACTCCTTGTGTTGAGGACGATCGACGGACCCGTCCGCGCCGTTCACCCGGGGCAGACGTCCGCGAGCACCCGGATGAGGCCCTCGGGGTTGTCGACCAGGTACATGTGGCCGCCCTCGACCTCCGCGAACCGGAAGTCCTTGCTGGTGGCCTTGCTCCACTCCATGGCCTGTTCGGTGGTCACGAGCGCGTCGGTGGTGCCGCGGACCGAGACGATCGGCACGGGCAGCGGGTCGTTCGACCGGGGGACGTAGCTCTCGTGCATCTCGACGTCGGCCCGCAGCGTGGGCAGCAGCAGTTCCCGCATCTCCGGATCCTCGAGCGCGTCGTGCCGGTAGCCGGCGAACTCCTTGACCCGCGCCAGGAACTCGTCGTCGGCGAGGCCGCTCGCGCCGTTCTCCCGCCGGGTCCACGGGCCGGGGGAGCCGCTGATCACCAGCGCGGCCAGGTCGACGTCGTCGATCGCGGCCAGTCGGTGCGCGATCTCGTAGGACAGCACCGCCCCCAGGCTGTGTCCGAACAGGACGACGGGGCCGGCGCCGGAGACCCGCTCCAGCACCTCGGGCAGCAGCCCCTCGGTGGCCGCGGCCACGTCCCGGTAGGGCTCCTCGGCGAAACGCTGTTCCCGGCCGGGCAGCTGGACGGCCGCCAGCTCGAACTCGTCCTGGCACAGCGGCACCCAGGGGCGGAAGACCGAGGCGCCCGCGCCGGCGAACGGCACGCAGAGTACGACCGCCTTTGGCATGTTCATTCCCTCTCTATCGCTGTCGGGTGAGCGCCGTCGGGGCGTCACGCACGATCTCCACGGGCGGTCCCGGCCAGCTTCTTGGCCAGCACCGCCCCCATCTCGGCGAGCGGCTCCGGCCGCATCAGGTCGTTGTGGGAGGTCGCGACGGTGTGGATCTCCAAACCGCCGTCGACGTGGTCCAGCCAGCGGTCGGGGTCGCCGACCGGGTCGACCGTCGCGGCGAACATCACCGCCCCCGCCCGGCAACGGCCCGTGAGCGCCTCCGCGTCGGCGCGGAAGCTGTTGGCCATCACCTTCTGCAGACGCCGCATCCGATCCGCCGACAGCCCCGCGAGGTCGTTGCCGGAGGACCGCACCGCGGCCACGACCGTGTCGAAGTCGACCGGACCGGCCAACTCCGACGCGTCGACGCCGGCCGCGGTCAGGATGCCGTCGAGGAACTCCCGCTCGGAGAAGCTCGCGCCCGCCTCGACCTCGGTGCGCGGATAGGCGTCCAGCAGCGCGAGCAGCTCGACCTCCTGGCCCGCGGACTCCAACAGCACGGCCATGGCGTGCGCGATCCGCCCGCCGAGCGACCAACCCAGCAGCCGGTAGGGGCCCTCCGGCTGCACCGCGCGGACGCGGGCCACGTAGTCGGCGGCCATCTCCTCGATCGACGCCGGCAGCGGGTCGTCGTCGCCGAGCCCGGCCGCCTGCAGGCCGTACAGCCCGACCCCGGCGGGCAGGTGCTCGGCGAGACCGGCGTACGGCCAGCTCAGCCCGCCGAGCGGGTGCACGCAGAACACCGGCGCGCCGTCGCCGCCGGAGCGCAGCGGCAGCAGCCGGCCCAGCGGCCCCGCCGCCTCGCCCTGCCCGAGACGGACGGCCAGTGCCGCCACCGTCGGCGCCTCGAAGATCGACACCACCGACATCTCCACGCCCAGCCGGGCCCGGACCCGGCTGATGAGCCGGGTGGCCAGCAGCGAGTGCCCGCCGAGCTCGAAGAAGTTGTCGTCGATGCCGACCGTGTCGTGGCCGAGCAGCTCGGCGAAGATCTCGCAGAGCGCCGTCTCGGTCCCGTCGCGCGGGGCGCGGGCCGGCCGGCGTTCCACCTGCCGGGGCGCGGGGAGCGCCTTCTTGTCGACCTTCCCGTTGGGCGTGACCGGAACGGTGTCGATCGCCGTGTAGTGCACGGGCACCATGTGGTCGGGCAGCACGGTGGCGAGGTGGTCGCGCAGTGCCGCCAGGTCCACCGGCGCCGCCGGATCGGCGTGGGTGACGTACGCGGCGAGCCGGACGTCGCCCGAGGGCGCCTTGTGCGCGGTCACGATCGCGGTGCCCACCGCGGGGTGCCGCGCGATCGCGTGCTCGATCTCGCCGGGCTCGACGCGCCGGCCGCGGATCTTCACCTGGTCGTCGGTGCGGCCGAGGAACTCGATCACCCCGTCCCGGGTGATCCTGGCCAGGTCGCCGGTGCGGTAGAGCCGCGATCCGGGCGGGCCGTAGGGGTCGGCGACGAACCGCTCCGCGGTCAGGTCCGGCCGGCCGAGGTAGCCGTGCGCGAGCTGCACGCCGCCCAGGTACAGTTCGCCGCCGCTGCCGATCGGGGCCGGAGCGAGCCGGGCGTCCAGCACGTAGGTCCGGGTGTTCCAGATCGGCCGGCCGATCGGGACCACCGCGGCGCCGGACCCGGTGGCGCAGTCCCAGGCGGTCACGTCCACGGACGCCTCGGTCGGCCCGTAGAGGTTGTGCAGCTCGGCCCCGAGCAACGCCCGGAACCGGTCGCGCAGCCCGGCGGGCAGCGCCTCGCCGCTGCACAGGACGCGGCGCAGGCCGGTGCAGCGGGCGGCCTCGGGCTCGGCGAGGAAGACCTCCAGCATGGACGGCACGAAGTGGACCGTGGTGACGCCCGTCTCCCGGATCAGCCGGGCCAGGTAACCCGGGTCCCGGTGTCCGCCCGGCCTGGCGGCCACCTGGACCGCGCCGGCCACCAGCGGCCAGAAGAACTCCCAGACCGACACGTCGAACCCGGACGGGGTCTTCTGCAGCACCCGGTCGTCCGGGCCGAGCCGGTAGGTGTCCTGCATCCACAGCAGCCGGTTCACGATGCCCCGGTGCGGCACGACGACGCCCTTGGGACGGCCGGTGGAGCCGGAGGTGTAGATGAGGTAGGCGGGGGAGTCCGGCAGCGGTCCCGGCAGCGCGTCGGCGTCGGCCGGCAGGGCGGCCGACTCCTCCTCGGTGCCGGGCTCGTCGAGCACGATCAGGTGCTCGACGGCGTCCTCGGTGCCGTCGGGCAGCCCCCCGCGCGCGTCGCGGGTGGTGACCACGACCGCCGGGGCGGCGTCGGCCAGCAGGTAGGCGATCCGCTCGGCCGGGTAGTCCGTCTCGACCGGCAGGTACGCCGCGCCCGCCTTGATCGTGGCGAGGAGGGCGACGGTCAGTGCGGCCGAGCGGGGCACGGCCACCGCGACGACGTCGCCGCGGCGGACTCCGCGGGTGGTGAGCAGCGTGGCCAGTCGGGTGGCGCGTTCGTCGAGTTCGGCGTAGGTGAGGTGGGCGTCCTCGGCCACGATCGCGGGCCGGTCCGGGGTCCGCGCCACCTGGGCGGCGAACAGCCCGGCGATGGTCTCCGGCTCGAAACCGGACGCCGTCGCCGGCGGCAGTTCGGGCGCCCGGTCGGTGTCGTTCCAACCGGTCAGCAACTGCTCGCGCTCGGCGGGGTCGAGGATGTCGATCCGGCTCAGCGGCACCGCCGGATCGGCGACACCGGCGGTGAGCAGCCGGACGAACCGCTCGGCGAAGCGCGCCACGGTCTCCTCGTCGAAGAGGTCGGCGCTGTATTCGATGGACATGTCGATGCCCGCCGGTACGCCGTCGAGGTCGGTGCGTTCGATGAAGTTGAAGCCGAGGTCGAATTTGGCGGCGTCGAGTTCGCCGTCGATGGGGTGGGCGGTCAGGTCGGGTAGGTCCAGGGTGGCCTGGGCGTTGTTCTGCAGCACGATCATGACCTGGAACAGCGGGTGGCGGGCCAGGGATCGGGCCGGTTGGAGGGCGTGGACGAGTTGTTCGAAGGGCAGGTCCTGGTGGGCGTAGGCGGCCAGGTCGGTGGTGCGGGTGCGTTCGACCAGTTCGCGTAGGCCGGGGTCGCCGGAGGTGTCGGTGCGCAGTACCAGGGTGTTGACGAAGAAGCCGACCAGGTCGTCCAGGGCGGTGTCGGTGCGGCCGGCGATGGCGGTTCCCAGCGGGATGTCGGTGCCGGCGCCCAGGCGGGAGAGGAGTCCGGCGACGCCGGCTTGCAGGACCATGAACAGGCTGGAGCGGGTGGAGCGGGCCAGGCCGGTCAGGTCGCGGTGGAGGCGGGCGCCGAGTTCGACGGTGACCAGGCCGCCGCGGTAGCTGGAGACGGCCGGGCGGGCTCGGTCCACCGGGAGGTCGAGTTCGTCGGGGATGCCGTCGAGGGCTTGGCGCCAGTAGGCGAGTTGGGCCGCGATGGGGGAGTCGGGGTCGTTCTCGTCGCCCAGGACGTGGTGTTGCCACAGGGCGTAGTCGGCGTACTGCACCGGCAGGGGTTGCCAGGTGGGGGCGGTGCCGGTCAGGCGGGCGCGGTAGGCCTGGCCCAGGTCGCGGGCGAGGGGGGCCTGGGACCAGCCGTCGCCGGCGATGTGGTGGACGACCACGCACAGTACGTGTTCGGTGTCGGTGAGGCGGAACAGGGTGGCGCGGACGGGGAGGTCGACGGCGAGGTCGAAGCCGGTGGCCGCGGCCGTGGCCAGGGCGGTGGGCAGGTCCTCGGCGGTGGTGTCGATCAGGTCCAGGGGCAGGGTCGCGTCCTGGGGCGCGACGATCCGCTGCCAGGGTTCGCCGTCGGTGTCGGGGAAGGTCGTGCGCAGTGATTCGTGGCGGCCGATCACGTCCAGCAGCGCGGCGTGCAGTGCGGTGGTGTCCAGGGTTCCGGTCAGGCGGACGGCCAGCGGGATGTTGTAGGTGCCGCTGGGGCCTTCCATGCGGTTGAGGAACCACAGGCGGCGTTGTGCGAAGGACAGCGGTATCCGTTCGGGGCGTTCGACCGGGCGTACCGGTGGGCGTCCGCCGGTGGCGGAGTCCACCACCCGCTCCGCCAACGCCGCCACCGTCTGCGCGTCGAAGATGTCCCGGAAGGGCAGCTCGATGCCGAAGGTGGAGCGGACCCGGCTCACCAGCCGGGTGGCCAGCAGCGAGTGCCCGCCCAGATCGAAGAAGCTGTCGTCGATGTCGGTGACCGGCTTGCCGAGCAGCTCGGAGAACAGCCCGCACAGCGTCCGCTCGATGTCGTTGCGCGGAGCGCGCGCCGCGCTGTGCCGCGGCTCGGGCAGCGCCGTGCGGTCGATCCGACCGTCCGCGGTGCGGGGGAAGGCGTCGACCGCCGTGTAGTGCACGGGCACCATGTGGTCGGGCAGCACGGCGGCGGCGTGCTCCCGGAGCGCCCCGGCGCCTGCCGGGGCCTCCGGGTCGGCGGGCGTGTGGTAGGCCACCAGCACGGCCTCGCCGGAGGGCCCGGGGCGGGCGGCCACGACCGCCGCGCCGACCGCGGGGTGCCGGGCCAGGACGTGCTCGATCTCGCCGGGCTCGACGTGCCGGCCGCCGACCGTGATCCGGTCGTCGGCGCGGCCGAGGAACTCGATCACCCCGTCCCGGGTGATCCTGGCCAGGTCGCCGGTGCGGTAGAGCCGCGATCCGGGCGGGCCGTAGGGGTCGGCGACGAACCGCTCCGCGGTCAGGTCCGGCCGGCCGAGGTAGCCGTGCGCGAGCTGCACGCCCCCGACGTACAGTTCGCCGCCGCTGCCGACGGGCAGCGGTGTGAGATGGGCGTCCAACACGTAGACCCGGGTGTTCCGGATCGGCCGGCCCGCCGGCGCGTACGCCCCGGCGGCCCCGACGGTCCCGTCCCACGCCACGGCGTCGAACGACGCCTCGGTCGGCCCGTGCAGAACGTGCAGCTCCGCCCCCGCCAACAGCGCCCGGAACCGGTCGCGCAGTCCGGCGGGCAGCGGCTCGCCGCTCACCAGGACGCGGCGCAGGCCGGTGCAGCGGGCGGCCTCGGGCTCGGCGAGGAAGACCTCCAGCATGGACGGCGCGAAGTGGACCGTGGTCACCTCGGCGCGCCGGATCAGCCGGGCCAGACGGACCGGGTCGCGGTGGCTGCCGGGCTCGGCGACCACCTGGGCGGCGCCGGCCACCAGCGGCGCGAACAGCTCCCAGATCGACACGTCCAGGTCCGCGGGGGCCTTGTGCAGCACCCGGTCGTCCGGGCCGAGCCGGTGGGCGTCCCGCATCCACAGCAGCCGGTTCACGATGCCCCGGTGCGGCACGACGACGGCGCGCGGGAGGCCCTTGGGGTCGGAGAGGCGGACGAGGTAGGCGGGGGAGTCCGGCAGCGGTCCCGGCAGCGCGTCGGCGTCGGCCGGCAGGGCGGCCGACTCCTCCTCGGTGCCGGGCTCGTCGAGCACGACCACCTCGGCCCCGGTGTCGGGCAGGGCGGGCCGGACACCGCGCGTGGTGACGATCGCGGCGGGCGCGGCGCCGGCCGGCAGGTGGGCGACCCACCCGGCCGGGTGGTCCGTCTCGACCGGCAGACACACCGCGCCGGCCCGCAGCACCGCGAGGTGCCCGACGGTCAGTGCGGCCGAGCGGGGCACGGCCACCGCGACGACGTCGCCGCGGCGGACTCCGCGGGTGGTGAGCAGCGTGGCCAGTCGGGTGGCGCGTTCGTCGAGTTCGGCGTAGGTGAGGTGGGCGTCCTCGGCCACGATCGCGGGCCGGTCCGGGGTCCGCGCCACCTGGGCGGCGAACGCCTCGGCAACGGTGCCGGGCGCGTCGGACCCGACGGCGTGCCCGGTGTCGTTCCACTCGGTCAACAACTGCCGCCACTCGCGCGGTTCGAGCAGGTCGAGCTGGCTGAGCGGCATCGACGGATCGGCGACCCCCAGTGACAACAGGCGCACCAGGCGCTGGGCGAGGCGCGCGACGGTCTCCTCGTCGAACAGGTCGGCGCTGTACTCCACCGTCACCTCGACACCGGCGGGAGCGCCCTCGGCGTCCCTGCGTTCGATGAAGTTGAAGCCGAGGTCGAATTTGGCGGCGTCGAGTTCGCCGTCGATGGGGTGGGCGGTCAGGTCGGGTAGGTCCAGGGTGGCCTGGGCGTTGTTCTGCAGCACGATCATGACCTGGAACAGCGGGTGGCGGGCCAGGGATCGGGCCGGTTGGAGGGCGTGGACGAGTTGTTCGAAGGGCAGGTCCTGGTGGGCGTAGGCGGCCAGGTCGGTGGTGCGGGTGCGTTCGACCAGTTCGCGTAGGCCGGGGTCGCCGGAGGTGTCGGTGCGCAGTACCAGGGTGTTGACGAAGAAGCCGACCAGGTCGTCCAGGGCGGTGTCGGTGCGGCCGGCGATGGCGGTTCCCAGCGGGATGTCGGTGCCGGCGCCCAGGCGGGAGAGGAGTCCGGCGACGCCGGCTTGCAGGACCATGAACAGGCTGGAGCGGGTGGAGCGGGCCAGGCCGGTCAGGTCGCGGTGGAGGCGGGCGCCGAGTTCGACGGTGACCAGGCCGCCGCGGTAGCTGGAGACGGCCGGGCGGGCTCGGTCCACCGGGAGGTCGAGTTCGTCGGGGATGCCGTCGAGGGCTTGGCGCCAGTAGGCGAGTTGGGCCGCGATGGGGGAGTCGGGGTCGTTCTCGTCGCCCAGGACGTGGTGTTGCCACAGGGCGTAGTCGGCGTACTGCACCGGCAGGGGTTGCCAGGTGGGGGCGGTGCCGGTCAGGCGGGCGCGGTAGGCCTGGCCCAGGTCGCGGGCGAGGGGGGCCTGGGACCAGCCGTCGCCGGCGATGTGGTGGACGACCACGCACAGTACGTGTTCGGTGTCGGTGAGGCGGAACAGGGTGGCGCGGACGGGGAGGTCGACGGCGAGGTCGAAGCCGGTGGCCGCGGCCGTGGCCAGGGCGGTGGGCAGGTCCTCGGCGGTGGTGTCGATCAGGTCCAGGGGCAGGGTCGCGTCCTGGGGCGCGACGATCCGCTGCCAGGGTTCGCCGTCGGTGTCGGGGAAGGTCGTGCGCAGTGATTCGTGGCGGCCGATCACGTCCAGCAGCGCGGCGTGCAGTGCGGTGGTGTCCAGGGTTCCGGTCAGGCGGACGGCCAGCGGGATGTTGTAGGTGCCGCTGGGGCCTTCCATGCGGTTGAGGAACCACAGGCGGCGTTGTGCGAAGGACAGCGGTATCCGTTCGGGGCGCTCGACCGGGCGTACCGGTGGGCGTCCGCCGGTGGCGGAGTCCACCACCCGCTCCGCCAACGCCGCCACCGTCTGCGCGTCGAACAGGGCGCGCACCGGAAGTTCGATCTCGAAGACGCTCCGGACCCGGCTCACCAGCCGGGTGGCCAGCAGCGAGTGCCCGCCCAGATCGAAGAAGTTGTCGTCGATCGAGACCGAGGGCACGCCGAGCGCCTCGGCGAACAGCCCGCACAGCACTTCCTCGTGCGGCGTCCTGGGCGCCCGGCCCCCGCCGGAGACGGCGGTCAGGTCGGACACCGACGCCCCGCCGGCCGCCTCCGGGGTCGGGCGGGTGACCGTCCAGCCCTCAGGCAGCGCCACCGACGCCGCCGCCGCGGCGACCGGCCGCGCGTCGTCCTCGGCGACGGCTCCCAGCAGCCGTTCCAGGCCGGCGAGGAGGCTGCCTGCGGTGTCCCGGGTGAACAGGCCCTCCCGGAACCCCAGCCGCAACTGGATGCGCTCGCCGGGCACGACGATGAGCGTCAGCGGGTAGTGCGTGGCGTCGGCGCCGGAGACGCCGGTGATCGTGAGGTCGCCGAGCGAGCCCTGCAGGGAGTCCGCGTCCACCGGGTAGCTCTCGAAGGCGACCAGGCTGTCGAACAGCCGGCCGTGCCCGGCGGCGCGCTGGACCTCGGTCAGTCCGATGTAGTGGTGGTCCAGCAGGGCCGACTGCTCGTCCTGGACCCGCAGCAGCAGGTCCCGCAGCGACTCGTCCGCACCGATCCGGACGCGCACCGGCACGGTGTTGATGAACAGGCCCGCGATGTTCTCGACGCCCTCGATCTCGGGCGGACGGCCGGAGACGGTCGCGCCGAACACGACGTCGTCGGTGCCGGTGAGCCGGGACAGCAGCAGACCCCACGCCACCTGCACCATGGTGTTGACGGTGATGCCGAGCCGGCGGGCGAGCGTGGCCAGCTCCGCGCTCCGCGTCGCGGACAGGTCGGCGGTGACCCGGCCGGGCAGCGCGGCGACGTCGTCCCCGGCCTCCGGGGCCACCAGGGTGGCGCCGGCCAGGCCGTCGAGCGCGGCACGCCACGCCTCCAGCCCCGCCTGCTTGTCCTGCTTGCGCAACCACGCGAGGTACAGCTTGAACGGCGGCGCGGGCGGCAGACCGGTCGCGTCGCCGCCGCGCTGGTACAGCTCGAACAGCTCGCCGAGGACCAGCGGCATGGACCAGCCGTCCAACAGGATGTGGTGGCAGCAGAACATCAGCCGCCAGCCGCGCTCGGCCAGGCGCACCACCGTGAACCGCAGCAGCGGCGGGTCGGTGAGGTCGAAGCGCACGGACTCCTCCGCCGCGACCAGCTCGGCCAGCCGCGCCGCCCGCTCGTCCTCGCCCAGCCCGGACAGGTCGTGCACGACGACCGGGGTCTCGAACTCGCGCGGGACGACCTGCACCGGCCTGCTCAGGTTCTCCGACAGGAAGCCGGCCCGCAGGTTGCTCCGGCGGACCAGCAGCGCCCTCACCGCGTCGCGGAAGACGTCCAGGTCGAACGGGCCCTCGAAGTCGATGGCCAGCCGCACGGTGTAGACGTCCAGCGCGTCCTGGTCGTAGGTCGCGTGGAAGAGCATCCCCTCCTGCAGTGGAGCGAGCGGAAGGATGTCCTCGAAGAGTTCCTTGCTGGTCACTGGGTCTTCCTCCACTCCGCTTCCAGCACCCCGATGTCGTCGAGCTCGAGGTCGATCAGTGACAGGTCCGACGGGGTGAGGTCGGCGGGCCGTTGCTCGCCCGCGTGCTCGGCGAGCGCGGTGAGCGCACGGAACCAGCCGTCGGCCAGCCGGCGTACGTCGCCGGGGTCCAACAGGCGTCGCGGCCACGTCCAGTTGGCGACCAGCCGCGGGCCGCTCGGGGTGTCCTCGACGAGGACGTTGAGCGACACCGAGTGCGACGCCGGCATGTCCGGGTCGCCGCCGAGTTCGCGCAGCACGTCGCCGTCCGCCGACATGGTCCAGTCGTCGGTGTCGGCGTCCCCGGCGACCGCCGCCCGGCCCAGGTAGTTGAAACCGAACTGGGGCGAGTCGAACCCGGCCAGTTCCTCCCGGGTGCGCGGGTTGAGGTGGCGCAGCAGGCCGAAGCCGATGCCCTCGTCCGGCATCTCCCGCAGCGTCTCCTTGACCCGGGCGACGGCCTTGTGCAGCGCGGCGGAGTCGGTGAACACCCGGCCCCACGAGACCGGACCGAGGTCCAGCCGCACCGGTGCGAGGCTGGTGAACCAGCCGACGGTGCGCGAGATGTCGAGGTCGAACCCGTCCGGGATCTGTCTGCCGTGGCGCTCGACGTCCACCAGCACGGTGGTGCCGGCGCCCAGCCCGCTCCGCCGCCGCCAGTCGGAGACCGCGAGGGCGAACGCCGTCAGCAGTACGTCCTCGACGCCGCAGCGCGCCGCGGTGGGCACCGCCGTCAGGAGCCGCTCGGTGACCGGCTCGGGCAGGGTCAGGGCGAGCGCCTCCTGCGTGCCCATGGTGTCGACGGCCGGGTCGCGCGGCTCCGCGGTCACCGGCACGTCCTCGTCGCGCAGCTGGTCGGCCCACCAGGCGACCCGGGCGGCGCGGGCGGGCTGGGCGGCGAGCTCGGTGAGCCACTGCGCCCAGCGCCGCCACGAGGTGCCGACCGGCTGCAGCGCGGCCTCCCGGGACTCGACCGCCGCCTGCCACGCCGCGGCGAGGTCGGGCACGAGGATGCGCCAGGACACCCCGTCGACGGCCAGGTGGTGGCCGACGACCAGCAGCCTGCCCGGCTCCTCCGGTCCGGCGTCGAACCACACGACCTGCAGCATCGCGCCGTCCGTCGGCGACAGGCGGGAGATTGCCTGCTCGGCGTGCATGGCGATCGTGGCCCGCGTCTTCTCGCGGTCCGCGCCGACGACGTCGACCCGCGTGACGCAGTCGGCGGCGTTCACCGCGCCGCGCGGCCGGACCTCGTAGGACCACGCGCCGCCGGTGACCGTCAGCCGCAGCCGCAGCGCGTCGTGGTGGTCGAGCACGGTGCGGACGGCGGCGGTCAGCGACTCCGCGTCGACCTGCGCGGGCACCCGCAGCAGCACCGACTGGTGGAACCGCTCCATGCGGCCGCCGAGGTCGCGCAGCCAGTGGGTCATCGGCGTGAGCGGCACCTCGCCGATGCCGGCGTCCGGGTCCTCGGGGGGCAGTTCGTCGACGGTGCGGGCGACCGCCGCGAGGGCGGCGACCGACTTGTGCTCGAACACGTCCCGGGGGGTGATGACCAGCCCGCCCTTGCGGGCCCGGCCGACCAGCTTGATGGAGACGATGCTGTCGCCGCCGAGTTCGAAGAAGTTGTCCTCGACGCCCACCTCGGGCAGCCCGAGGACCTCGCGGAACGCCTCGGCGAGGATCTCCTCGGCGTCCGTCGTCGGCCCCTGGCCGGCGCCGCCGGTGGTGAGCTCGGGCGCGGGCAGCGCCGCGTGGTCCAGCTTGCCGTTCACCGTCAGCGGCAGGGCGTCCACCACGACGAACGCCTGCGGCACCATGTACTCCGGCAGCCGCTCGGCCGCCCGGGCGCGCACCGCCTCCACCTCGCAGCCCGCGTCGCCGTCGGGCACCAGGTAACCCACCAGCTGCCGCACCCCGGGCCGGTCCTCGCGGACGACGACCGCCGCGCCGTCCACACCGGCGCAGCCCGACAGCACCGACTCGATCTCGCCGAGTTCGATGCGGAAGCCGCGCAGCTTCACCTGGTTGTCCCGGCGGCCGACGAACTCCAGCTGTCCGTCGGCGAGTCGGCGCACCACGTCGCCGGTGCGGTAGAGCCGGGAGCCCGGCGCGCCGAACGGGTCGGCGACGAACCGCTCGGCGGTCAGCCCCGGCCGGCCCAGGTAGCCGCGGGCCAGCCCGACCCCGGCCACGTACAGCTCGCCGGGCACACCGACCGGGCACGGGTTCATCCCGGCGTCCAGGACGTACACCCGGGTGTTGGCGATCGGCCCGCCGATGGGCGGGGTGACCGTTCCGTCCACCGGGCCGCTCGCCGTGGCGCACACGGTGGTCTCGGTCGGCCCGTAGGCGTTGATCACCCGACGGCCCGGCGACCACCGGGCCGCGAGGTCGCGGGGGCACGCCTCGCCCGCGGTCACCAGGGTCAGACCGGGCGGCGCGGCCTGCGGCTCGGCGCCGGACAGCGCCGTCGGGGTGAGGGTGGCGTGGGTGATCCTCTCGGTGCGCAGGAAGTCGGTGAGCGCCTCGCCGAGCACCGGGCCGTCGGCCGGGGTGAGCACCAGCGCGGCGCCGTTGAGCAGCGCCATCACCGTCTCCCAGGCGGCCGCGTCGAAGCTCGGCGCGGCGAACTGCCCGACCCGGCTCTCGGCGTCCACGCCGAGCCACCGGGCCTGCCAGGCGGCCAGGCTGCCCAGCCCCCGGTGCGGTACCACGACGCCCTTCGGGCGCCCGGTGGACCCGGAGGTGTAGATCACGTAGGCGGGGTGGTCGGCGGAGAGCGGGGCCCGCCGTTCCGCGTCGGTGACCTCGGCCCCGGACAGGCCCGCGAGCGCGTCGACGACCGCGGGGCCGTCGAGGACCAGCGGCTCGGCGACCCGCCGCGGCAGCCGGTCGGTCAGCTCGGCGACGGTGACCACGAGCGCGGGGTCGCTGTCGGAGACCATGTAGTCGATCCGGTCGGCCGGTTGGTTCGGGTCGACCGGCACGTAGGCGGCGCCGGCGGTCATCACCGCGAGCAGGGCGGTGGTGAGGTCGATCGACCGCGGCAGCACCAGGGCGACCCGGTCCTCCGGCCCCACCCCGCGCTCGATCAGCAGCCTGGCGAGCCGGTTGACCCGGTCGGCCAGCGTGGCGTAGTCGACGGTGACCCGGCCGGAGACGACCGCGGGCCGGTCGGCGAACGCGGCGGCCCGCTCGGCGAACAGGGCCGGGACGGTGCCGGCGGGCACGGCCCGGTCGGTGTCGTTCCAGCCGGTGAGGAGCCGCTCGCGCTGCGCGGGGGACAGGATCTCCAGCCGGCGGACCGGCCGGGTCGGGTCGGCCGCGGCGGCCCGCAGCAGCGTCACCAGGTGGGCGGCGATGCGCTCCGCGCTCTCCCGGTCGAACAGGTCGGTGCTGTAGTTCAGGATGCCGGAGATCCCACCGGCGCCGGCGTCCTCGGCCAGGCTGAGTTCGAGGTCCACCTTGGCGACCGGCAGCAGCACCTCTTGGGCGGTGACCCGCAGGCCGGGCAGCTCGATGTCGCGGATGTCGTTGTTCTGGTAGGCGAGCAGCACCTGGAACAGCGGGTTGTGCGACAGCGAACGGTCGGCGCCGACGAGGTCCACCAGCCGCTCGAACGGCAGGTCCTGGTGGGCGTAGGCGCCGAGCGCGGTCGCGCGGACCCGGCGCAGCAGGTCGACGAAGCTCGGGTCGCCGGAGACGTCGGTGCGCAGCACCAGGGTGTTGACGAAGAAGCCGATCAGGTCGTCGGCCGCGGCGTCGGTGCGGCCGGCGACCGGGGTGCCGATCGGGATGTCCTCCCCGGCGCCCAGGCGGGACAGCAGCGCGGCCAGGGCGGCCTGGAAGACCATGAAGGGCGTGGTGTCGGTCTTGGCCGCGAGCGTCCGCAGGCCCTCGTGGAGTTCGGCGTCGATGCGCACCGGCACCGAACCGCCCCGGTGGGTGGCCACCGGCGGGCGCGGACGGTCGGCCGGCAGCTCGATCTCCTGCGGGGAGCCGGCGAGCTGCTCGCTCCAGTACGCCAGTTGGGCGGCGGCCGGGCTGTTCTCGTCCCGCTCGTCGCCCAGCACGTCCTGCTGCCACAGTGTGTAGTCGGCGTACTGCACCGGCAGCGGCCGCCAGGTGGGGGCGGCGCCGGCCAGGCGGGCGCGGTAGGCCTCGCCCAGGTCGCGGACGAGGGGCGCCTGGGACCAGCCGTCGCCGGCGATGTGGTGGACCACCACGCACAGCACGTGCTCGTCGTCGGCGACGCGGAACAGCCAGGCGCGCACCGGCAGGTCGACGGCGAGGTCGAAGCCGGCGGAGCCCGCGGCGTCCAGCGCGGCGGACAGCCCCGCCTCGGGGACGTCGGAGACCTCGATGGCCACGGTGGCCTCGGCGGCCGGGACGACCCGCTGCCACGGCTCGCCGTCGGCGTCCGGGAACACGGTGCGCAGCGCCTCGTGCCGGCCGACCACGTCGTTGAACGCGGCGGTCAGCGCCGCCACGTCCAGCGCGCCGGTCAGCCGCACGGCGAACGGGATGTTGTAGGTGGCGCTGGGCCCCTCCATGCGGTTGAGGAACCACAGGCGGCGCTGCGCGAACGACAGCGGCACCCGCTCCGGCCGGTCCGCCGGACGCAGCGCCGCCCGGACGGCCGTCGGGGAGTCGGTGAGCCGGACCGCGAGCGCGGCCACGGTCGGTTCCTCGAAGACCGCGCGGATGGGCAGTTCGACGCCGAGGACCGCACGGACCCGGCCGACGAGGCGGGTGGCGAGCAGCGAGTGGCCGCCCAGCTCGAAGAAGTTGTCGTTCACCGACACCGAGGGCAGTCCGAGCACCTCGGCGAAGAGCCCGCACAGCAGCTCCTCGTGCGGCGTGCGCGGCCCCCGTGCCTCCTCCGCGTCGTACTCGGGAGCCGGCAGCGCCTTCTGGTCGAGCTTGCCGTTGGTGGTCAGCGGCAGGGCGTCCAGCGCGACGATCGGCCGCGGCACCATGTACTCCGGCAGCCGCTCGGCCGCCCACGCCCGCAGTTCCTCGGGGTCCAGCCCGGCCCCCGCGGCCGGCACCGCGTAGCCGACCAGCTGCCGCACCCCGGGCCGGTCCTCGCGGACGACGACCGCGGCCTGGCCGACGGCGTCGTGGCCGGCGAGCACCGACTCGATCTCGCCGAGTTCGATGCGGAAGCCGCGCAGCTTCACCTGGTTGTCCCGGCGGCCGACGAACTCCAGCTGTCCGTCGGCGAGTCGGCGCACCACGTCGCCGGTGCGGTAGAGCCGGGAGCCCGGCGCGCCGAACGGGTCGGCGACGAACCGCTCGGCGGTCAGCCCCGGTCGGCCCAGGTAGCCGCGGGCCAGCCCGACCCCGGCCACGTACAGCTCGCCGGGCACACCGACCGGGCACAGCCGCAGGTCGCCGTCGAGCACGTGGACCCGCTTGCCGTCGAGCGGGCCGCCGATCGGCACCGGGTCCGGCACGGGTTCGCCCGCGGGCAGCTTCCGCGCGCTGGCCATGACGGTGACCTCGGTCGGCCCGTAGGCGTTCACGACCGTGGTGTCCGGGCAGGCTTCGAGCACCCGGCGCACCGACGCGGCGTCCAGCGCCTCGCCGCCGGTCCACACCTCGCGCAGCGGCCGGAACGTCTCCGGCGCCTCGGCCGCGATCAGCCGGAACAGTCCGGTGGTGAACAGCGTGGCGGTGATCCGCTCCTCGACGAGGGTGCGGGCGATGGTGGCGACGTCCAGCTCACCGGGCGGGCCGACCACCAGGGTGCCGCCGTTCAGCAGCGGGATCCACATCTGGTAGGTCGAGGCGTCGAACGCGTGGGCCGACTGCAGCAGCACCCGCTCCTGCGCGCCCCCGGCGAACCGGCTGTCGGCGGCCAGGTCGCCGACGCCGCGGTGGGTGACCGCGACACCCTTGGGCCGGCCGGTCGAGCCGGAGGTGTACATGATGTAGGCGACCCGCTCCGGGCCCGGCGGCATCGGCACGCCGCCGTCGGGGACCGGGTGGTGGTCGGGCAGGTCCCCCTGCTCCAGGACCAGCGAGACCCCGCTGTCGGTGAGGACGTGGTCGCGTCGGGCCGGCGGCCAGCGGTGGTCGATCGGCACGTACACCGCGCCCGCCCGGATCACCCCGAGCACGGCGAGCACGAACTCGACGGAACGGTCCATGGAGATGCCGACCGGCTCCTCGTCGCGCACGCCGCGGTCGCGCAGCCAGGCGGCGATCCGCTCCACCCGGTCGGTCAGCTCCGCGTAGGTCAGCGACCGGTCGCCGCACACCAGCGCCTGCCGCTCCGGCGCCTCGGCGGTCCGCAGCGCCAGCAGTTCCGGCAGCGTGCGCGCCGGGGTCGGCGCGGGGGCCGGGCTCCCCTCGTCGAGCAGCAGGGCCCGCTCGGCGGCGCTCAGCAGGTCGATCGCGCCCACCGGGACGGTCGGGTCGTCCACGAAGGACTCCAGCACGGTGACCAGCCGGGTGCCGAGCGCCTCGATCTCGGACGCGTCGAAGGCGTCGGACCGGTAGGTGAAGCGCAGTTCGAGCGAGGGGCCGGGCATGACCATCAGGGCGAGCGGGTAGTGCGCGCCGTCGGTGGAGAAGACGTCGGCGACCGACAACCCGCCGGGCAGGGTCAGCGCGGCCGGGTCGACCGGGAAGTTCTCCAGCACGGTGAGCGTGTCGAACAGGTCGCCGTGCCCGGCGGCCCGCTGGATCTCCGCCAGGCCCAGGTGCTGGTGGGCCATCAGCTTCCGCTGTTCCTCCTGGAGCCGCCGGCACAGCTTTGGCAGCGTCTCGTCCCGCCGGACGCGGACCCGCACCGGCACGGTGTTGAGGAACAGCCCGACCATGGTGTGCACGCCGGGGATCTCCGGCGGCCGGCCGGCGAGGGTCATGCCGAAGGTGACGTCGGTGCGGTCGGTCAGCCTGCCCAGCAGCAGGCCCCACGCGGCCTGCACCACGGTGTTGAGGGTGAGGCCCAGCTCACGGACGCGCTGTGTCAGCCGGGCGGTCGTCTCCGGCGACAGCCGGCCGCTGACCTTGCTGGGCAGCACCGAGGTGGACCGGTCGTCGGGCATCGCGGCCAGCATGGTGGGCCCGTCGAGCCCGTCGAGCGCGGTCCGCCAGGCCTCGGCGGCGGCGGCGCGGTCCTGCTTCGCGAGCCACGCCAGGTGGTAGCGGTAGGGCGTCACGGGGGGCAGCGCCGCGGCGTCGCCGCCCGTCGCGTACAGCTCGAACAGCTCGCGCACCAGGATCGGCGCCGACCAGCCGTCCAGCAGGATGTGGTGGTTGGTGACCAGCAGCCGGTGCCGGCTCTCCGCCGTGCGCACGACGGTGAACCGCAGCAGCGGCGGTCGGCGCAGGTCGAAACGGGCGGCCCGGTCCCGCTCGGTGACCTCGCGGAGCGCGGCGTCCCGCTCCTCCTCGGGCAGGTCGGTCAGATCGACCTCCCGCCAGGGCAGCTCGACCGACTTCGGAACGAACTGCAGGGGGCGCGCACCCTCGTGCCGGAAGCCCGCGCGCAGGTTGCCGTGCCGCTCCAGCAGGGCGCGCGCGGCGACGTGCAGGGCCGGCACGTCGAGCGGTCCGTCGATGTCCATGCCGAGCTGCATGACGTAGACGTCCGGACCGGTCTGGTCGTCGTACTGCGCGTGGAAGAGCAGGCCCTCCTGCAGCGGGGTGAGCGGCAGTACGGCTTCCAGCGACGAGTTGTGCTTCGTGCTCATTCCGAAACGCTCCAATTCGACTGGAACTGGTCGAGCTCGTCCTGCGAGACCAGGGGGATGTCCCACTCGTCGTCGGCCGCCCGGTCCACCCGGTCCGTCTCGTCGGACACCCGCGTGGCCGCCGCGGCGATGGCCCGCACGGTGCGGTGCGCGAACACGTCCTGCGCGGTGAACCGCAGGCCCTCCGCCCGGGCCCGGCTGACCAGTTGGATGGAGACGATGCTGTCGCCGCCCTGTCGGAAGAAGTCGTCGTCCGCCCCGACCCGGGCGAGCCCGAGCACTTCGGCGAAGAGCCGGGCGACGATCGTCTCCTCCGGCGTGGCGGGCTGCGACTCCGAGGCGGACGCCGCCACGTCGGGCGCGGGCAGCGCCTTGTGGTCGAGCTTTCCGTTCGGGGTGACCGGCAGCGCGTCCAGCAGCACCAGCGCGGCGGGCACCATGTAGTCGGGCAGCCTCTTGGCGAGCGCCTCCCGCAACTCGGTGACCAGCACGCCGTCCTTGCGTCCGGCGAGCGGGTCGTTGGCGTACCGGTCGGGGACCGCGTCCGGCAGGTACAGGTCCCGGTAGGCGGGCACCGGGCCGTCCGCGTCGGCGGCCGGCACGAACACCGCGTCCAGCCGGCCGTCGACGGCCCCGGCCGTCCAGGTGACCAGCGCCCGGTAGCCGACCGGGGAGCCCACCTCGTGCAGGGCGGTCACGTCGACCCCGTCGGGCACCTCGATGCCGTCGATCTCGGCGACCGCCGTCAGGTCGGCGGTGAGCCTGCCGTTGGGGACGCCGGTGACCCGCAGCGCCGCCGGGCGCTCGTCGCGCAGCCGCGCGGCCAGTCCGGCGAGGCCGCCGGCCTCCTCCCAGGCGACGGTCGGCGCGGCCGCCAGCGAGACCGGCGCGGCCGGTCGCTTGTGCAGCACCACGTCGTAGCGGTAGCGGCTGAGCTCGTTGTCGTACTCCCCGCGCTTGATCCGGACGTCGACGCCGCCGAAACCGTCCAGGGCGTCGGCGAGGGAGTCGAACAGGGCGGGGTCGACCAGCAGCTCGGTCTCGCGCTCGACGGCCCGGTCCACCGCGTACCGCGCGGCGGCGACGCTGTCGCCGGGGTGGGAGGCGCGGTGGACGGCCGCCCGCATGCAGCGCAGCAGCCGCAGGTCGCGGATGTCGCCGAGGAAGACGGCGCCGGTGTCGCCGAGCAGGGAGAACGCCGTGCCGATCACGTCGACCAGGTAGTCCACGCTCGGGAAGTACTGCGCCACCGAGTTGATCACGACCGTGTCGAACGTCCCGGTCGGCAGGTCGTCCAGCACGTGCGCCGGGCAGGCGGTGAACCGGGTCCGCTCCGCCAGCACCGGGTCCGCCGCGGTCTGGCGCCGCAGCGTCTCGATCACCGTGGTGGACAGGTCGGTGCCCCAGTAGAGATCCACGTGCGGCGCGACCGGCGCCATGATGAGTCCGGCGCCGACGCCGATCTCCAGCACCCGGCGCGGCTTCAGCTCCAGGATCCTCTCGACGGTCGCCGCCCGCCAGGCCCGCATCTCCTCCTCGGGCAGGACCGAACCGTCGTAGCTGCTGTGCCAGCCGCCGAAGTTCTCGCCGAGCGGCGGGCCGTCCTGGGCCGCCGCGCCGTACACCTCTTCGTTGACGGCCTGCCACTTGTCGACCTGGTCGGTCTCCAGACCGATGTCGCGCGGGCCGTCGCCCTGTTCGGCGGGCACCACGTAACCGACCAGCTTGCGCTCGCCGGGCCGGTCCTCGCGGATCACGACGGCCGCCGAGGCCACCTGCGGCTGTTCGGTCAGCGCGCCGGAGATCTCGTCCAGCTCCACCCGGAAGCCGCGCAGCTTCACCTGGTCGTCGGCCCGGCCGACGAACTCCAACTGTCCGTCGGGGCGCCGGCGCACCACGTCGCCGGTGCGGTACATCCGCTCCCCCGGCGCGCCGAACGGGTCGGCGACGAACCGCTCGGCGGTCAGCCCCGGCCGGCCCAGGTAGCCGCGGGCCAGGTTGATCCCGGCCACGTACAGCTCGCCGACGACGCCGACCGGGACCGGGCTGAGCCGGGGGTCCAGCACGTACGCCCGCGCGTTGGCGATCGGCGTGCCGATCGGAGGGGAGGCCGCGCCCGACAGCGGCTCGCTCATCGTGGCGCACACGGTGGTCTCGGTCGGCCCGTAGGCGTTGATCATGCGGCGGCCGCGGGACCACGTCCCGGCCAGCTCCGCCGAGCACGCCTCGCCGGCGA
Organism: Streptomyces taklimakanensis; assembly: GCF_009709575.1. Classification (NCBI taxonomy): domain Bacteria; kingdom Bacillati; phylum Actinomycetota; class Actinomycetes; order Kitasatosporales; family Streptomycetaceae; genus Streptomyces; species Streptomyces taklimakanensis. The sequence goes on along the minus strand of NZ_WIXO01000002.1, from coordinate 95,916 downwards.
CCGTCAGCGTCATGTCGGCCGGTACCGCGGCCGGGTCCAGACCGGTCAGGGCGACCGGCGGGATCGTCGCGTGGCTGATGCGGTGCTCGGTCAGGAAACGGGCCAGTTCGTCGCCGAGCAGCAGGCCCCCGCCGACCGGGAGCACCAGCGTGGCGCCGCTGAGCAGGGCGATGCAGGTCTCGGACACCGCGGCGTCGAAGCTCGGCGCCGCGTACTGGACGATCCGGCTGTCCGGCCGGATCGCGAACCGCTCGACCTGCGCGGCGGCGAGGTTGCCGATGCCCCGGTGGGTCACGACGACGCCCTTGGGCCGGCCGGTGGAGCCGGAGGTGTAGATGACGTAGGCGGGGTGGTCGATCGAGGCGGCCTCCCGTCGCTCCGCGTCGGACAGCGGAGCGGCCGGCCGCTCCGCGACCTTTGCCGCGGTCGCGGCGTCGTCGACCACGATCCGGGGCACGTCGGGCAGCACCTCCTCGGCCGTCCCCGCCACCGAACCGACGGTCAGCAGCAGGGCGGGCGCGGAGTCGTCGGCCATGAAGACGACCCGCTCGCGCGGATAGCCGGGATCGACCGGCACGAACGCCGCACCCGCCGCGGCCACGGCGAGCTGCGCCACGACGAGGTCCACCGACTTCGGCATGACCAGCAGGACGCGGTCCTCCGCGCCGACCCCTCGGTCGACCAGGTGCCGGGCCAGCCGGTTGACCCGCTCGCTCAGCTCGGCGTACCGCAGTTCGTCGTCGCCCGCGACCACCGCGACGGCGTCGGGGGTGCGCTCGGCCTGGGCGGCGAAGAGCGCGGGCAGCGTGTCGACGCGCACGGCGCGGTCGGTGTCGTTCCAGTCGACGAGGATGCGCCGCCGCTCGTCGGCGTCGAGCACCTCCAGTTCGCTCAGCCTGCTGTCCGGCCGTCCGGTCGCCTGGTCCAGCAGCCGGACCAGGCGGCTGATGAGCAGCTCGACGGTCGACCGGTCGTACAGGTCGGTCGCGTACTCGACGGCGCACGCCATGTGGTCGCAGGACTCGTCCTCGCCCCGCACCTCGCGGAAGTCGAAGAGCAGGTCCAGCTTGGCGGTGTGGGTGATCGCGGGTTCGATCCACGCGTCGAGGCCGGGCAGGTCCAGCACCGGGGTCTCGTTGTTCTGGAAACCCAGCCCGATCTGGATCACCGGGTGCCGGCCGGCCGAGCGCTCCGGGTTGAGGGCCTCGACCAGCCGCTCGAAGGGCAGGTCCTGGTTGGCGAAGGCGGCCAGGCCGTCCGTGCGGGCCTTGCCCAGCAGGTCGGCGAAGAGCGGGTCGCCGGTGAGGTCGGTGCGCATCACCAGGGTGTTGACCAGGAAGCCGACCAGGTCGTCCAGCGCCTCGTCGGTGCGTCCCGCGATCGAGATGCCCAGCGGGATGTCCTCCCCGGCGCCGAGCTTGCTCAGCAGCGCCGCCAACGCGGTCTGCACCACCATGAACGGGCTCACGTCGTACTCGCGCGAGCACCGCATCAACTGCTGGTACTGCCGGTTGGAAAGCTCGAAGCGCAGCGTCTCGCCGCGGTAGGAGGCGACGGCCGGCCGGGGCCGGTCGGTGGGCAGGGTGACCTCCTCCGGCAGCCCGGCCAGGTACCGCTTCCAGTACGCGAGCTGGTCGGAGATGGCCGAGTTCGGGTCGTCCTCGTCGCCCAGGATCTCGCGCTGCCACAGCGTGTAGTCCGCGTACTGCACCGGCAGCGGCGCCCAGTCGGGGGCCTTCCCCCGGCACCGGGCGGTGTAGGCGGTCTGGAGGTCGCGGGTGAGCGGCACCAGGGACCAGCCGTCGCCGGCGATGTGGTGCACCGGCATGAGCAGCGCGTGCTCCTCCTCGGACACGGCGAACAGGTGCGCGCGGATGGGCGCCTCGGTGGCCAGGTCGAACCCGACGCCGGCGCGTTCGGCCATGGCCTCGGCCAGCCGGTCGGCGGCGATGTCGGTCACGCCCATGACCGGTGTCGCCTCCTCGGCGGACAGGATGTGCTGGCGCGGCGTGCCGTCGGTGTCGGGGAAGACGGTGCGCAGGCTCTCGTGCCGGGCGACCACGTCGCCGATCGCGGCCTGCAGCGCCTCGCGGTCCAGGGAACCGTTGAGCCGCACCACGAGCGGGATGTTGTAGGTGCCGGCCCCGCCGTCGATCTTGTCGACGAACCACAGCCGCAGCTGGGCGAAGGACAGGGGGATCTCCTCCGGCCTGTCCATCGCCGTCAGCGGGCGCCGGGCCTTGGGGACGTTGCCGTTGCCGGCCAGCCAGGCGATCAGCGAGGCCGGCGTCGGCGCCTCGAAGACGGTGCGGATGGCGAGTTCGACGCCGAACGCCGCGCGGATCCGGCTCACCAGCCGGGTGGCCAGCAGCGAGTGCCCGCCCAGATCGAAGAAGTTGTCGTCCATGGAGACCGACGGGACGCCCAGGATCTCCGCGAAGAGACCGCAGAAGATCTCCTCCTCCGGAGTGCGGGGCGCCCGGCCGCCGGCGGTGGCGGTGAGGTCCGGGGCGGGCAGGGCCCTGGTGTCGAGCTTTCCGTTCGTGGTCAGGGGCAGCGCGTCCAACTGGACGAACCACGACGGGAGCATGTGGTCGGGCAGCGCGGCGGCGGCGTGCTTGCGCAGCTCGGCCGGCTCCAGCGCGACCCGGCCGCCGGTGCCGTGGCCGTCGGGACCGCCGACGACGTAGGCCACCAGCCGCTTGTCGCCGGAGGCGTCCTCGCGGACGACGACCGCCGCCTGCCGGACGTCGGGGTGGCGCAGCACGGCGGACTCGATCTCGCCCAGCTCGATCCGGAAGCCGCGGATCTTGACCTGGTGGTCGGCGCGCCCCAGGTACTCCAGGTTCGCGCTGCCGTCCGGGGCCCAGCGGACCATGTCGCCGGACCGGTACATGCGCTGTCCCGGCGGGCCGAAGGGGTCGGCGACGAACCGGGTGGAGGTCAGGTCCGGGCGCCCCAGGTAGCCGTCGGCGACGGCGGGCCCGCTGACGTACAGCTCGCCGATCACCCCGGGCGGGGACGGGCGCAGCGCGGTGTCGAGGACGTAGACGCGCAGGTCGTCGATGCCCAGGCCGATCATGCTGCCGGTGCCGGCCGTCGCGTCGGCCGCCGTGAGCGCCAGCTCGGTGGTGTGCACCGTGGTCTCGGTGATGCCGTACATGTTCACCAGCCGCGGGCTGTCCTCGGCGTGCCGCTCGTACCAGTCGGCCAGCCGGCCGATCTCCAGCGCCTCACCGCCGAAGATCACGAACCGCAGGGCGAGGTCGCCGCCGACCTCCGGGTGGTCCCGGTCGGCCTGGATCAGCTGGTAGAAGGCCGACGGCGTCTGGTTGAGCACGGTGACCCGCTCCCGGACCAGCAGCCGCAGGAGGTCCTCGGGCGAACGACTCACCGCGAACGGCACCACCACGAGCGTGCCGCCGTACAGCAGGGGGCCCCAGATCTCCCACACCGAGAAGTCGAAGGCGTAGGAGTGGAACAGCGCCCACACGTCGTCCGGCCCGAAGCCGGTCCACCGGTCGGTCGAGCCGAACAGCCGGATCACGTTCTGGTGGGCGACCATGACGCCCTTGGGCCGGCCGGTGGAGCCGGAGGTGTAGATGACGTAGGCGACCTGGTCGGGCAGGACCGGACCGCCGCGTTCGTCGTCCTCGACCGGGGCGTCCGGCAGCGCGGCGAGCTCGGCCTCGGTCTCCGGGTCGTCCAGCCCGATCTCCGGCACGTCCACGGCCAGTTGGGCGAAGGCGTCGCGCTGGGCGGTGACCACCGCGGCGGGCCGGGCGTCGCCGAGCATGTAGGCCACCCGGTCCGCGGGGTACTCCGGGTCGATCGGCAGGTAGGCGGCGCCCGCCTTCAGCGTCGCCAGCAGCGCCACGATCGTGTCCGTCGAGCGCGGCACCGCCAGTGCGACGAGTTGTCCGCGCCGCACGCCGCGGTCGATCAGCAGCCGGGCCAGCCGGTTGGACCGGGCGTCCAGCTCCCGGTAGGTCAGCGACCGGGTGGCGGTGCCGTCGGGGTACACCACCGCCGTGTTGTCCGGGTGCGCGGCGGCCGCCGCGGCGAACCGCTCGGGCAGGGTCGCCTTCCCGACCGGTTCGAACGTGGACGCCGCGCCGCCCCACACGTCGACCAGGCGCGTCAGCGTCTCGGGCTCGACGATGTCCAGGCTGCCGATCGGGCGGTCGGGGTGCGCGGCGAGCTCGCCGAGCAGCCGGGTGATGAGGCGGTGGTGCCGCTGGGCCGCGTCGGAGCCGTACACGTCCGGGTTCGCCGACACGTCGAGCTGGAAGCCGCCGTCCTGCTGGGCGTACACGATCAGGGAGAAGTCGTCGTCGTGCCCGGCGATCATCGGCCGCACGGTCGCCGGCAGCTCCGCGAAGCGCAGGTTCGGCGCGACGACGCTCAGGTTGACCCGCGGTCCGATCAACCGGCCGTCCGAGCCCAGGAGTTTGAGGTCGCGCCGCAGGTCCTCGTAGCGGTAGCGCTTGTGCCGGGACGCCTCGCGCATGCGCTGGTGCGCGTGCCGGATGAGCTCGTTCGCCGTCATGTCCGGCCGCACCGTCAGCCGCACGCCGACCACGTTGGAGACCATGCCGGGCACGGTGCGCGCCACGGTCGTCGAGCGGGCGGCGACCGACAGCGCGATCACCACGTCGCTGCTGCCGGTGATCCGGCCGGTGTACGCGCCGACGGCGGCCAGCACGGCGGCCGGCCAGCCGACGCGGACGGCACGGGCCGCGTCGCGGATCCGGGCGCCCGTGCCGGGCGTGACGTGCCGGGACCCCCGCACCAGGCTGGTCGGCAGCCCGGTCGGGCGATCGCCGAGGCTGGCGGCGGTCGGCTTGTCGGCGAACCGCTCGGTCCAGAAGTCCCGGTCGGCCTCGAAGGCGGCGGACCGCCGGTAGGCCGACTCGTCGTCGATCAGCTCGCGCAGCGGCGGGAACGCGCCGTCGGTGGGGTCCTCGCCGGCGGCGAGCCGCGTGTAGACCTCGGCGAGGCGGGCCGCGACGAGGTTCGCGCCGAAGCCGTCCATCACCAGGTGGTGGTAGCGGTGGTAGAAGAAGAAGCGGTCGGCGGCGACCTTGATGAGCGCGAACCGGTACAGCGGGCCCTCGAACACGTCCACCGGGGTGTTCGCGTCCGACCACATCCACGCCTCGGCCTCCTGCTCCGGCCGGTCCTCGGCGCTGAAGTCCAGGACGTGCAACGGCTGCGTCGACCAGTCGGCGATCGGCTCGACCACCTGTACCGGACCGGTCCCGTCGTCGACGAACCGGGCGCGCAGCGCCTCGGCCTCGGTGACGACCCGGCGCATGGCGGACACGAACAGCCGCGGGTCGACGGCTCCCGCTATTTCCAGGTACAGGGCCGCGTGGAATGTCGCGTTCGGGCCGCTCAGGCTCTGCGCGTACCAGATTCCGGCCTGGCCGGCGGTCAGTGGCAGAACCGTGGCTGACGAGTCAGACATCTGTCCTCTGTTTCTTCGGGCCAGGCCGATCTGGGTGTCCGGTCAGGGTGCCAACGGTCGGCAGGACGGACGACTTCGGTCGTCCTGCCACCAGCGCGAGTCGGCCGGCTCACCTGCTGCGGAAGGCAGGCGCCGCGCTGTTTCGGCGCACTTCCGGCCTTCGCGGGCTGAGGTTCATCGACGTTCCAGCTAAACGAATACACGATCGGACAATCCCTGTCGCGCGCAGATGCATTTTCCGGAAACGGCCCGAGGAGCATAGGAATTCGAATTCTTTGAATCGACCCGGGCTGCAGCAAGTGGCAAGTGGCTCCGGTGAACGAGAGCCGGTCCATAGCATCGGCCCAGCAGGGTCAGAGACCACAGACAGACAAGGGGTAACGCCATGACCGACGCCGTGGAGAGGGGGGCGACCTGCCCCGTCGCCCCTCGCGGCTGGCCCAATCCGCTGCTGCCCGAGTACGACCAGCTGCCGGAAGGCCGTCCGCTGACGCAGGTCACGATGCCGTCGGGTAGCAAGGCGTGGCTGGTCGCGCAGCACGACCACATCCAGCGACTGCTGGCCGACGACCGGTTCAGCGTGGAGCCGCACCCCACGTTCCCCATCCGGTTCCCCGCGCCGCAGGAACTGCTCGACATGATCGCCAAGGACTCGAAGAACCTCCTGGTGACCATGGACCCGCCGCGCCACACCCGCGTCCGTCAGATGGCACTGCCGGACTTCACCATCAAGGCCGTGGAGAAGCTGCGGCCCCGGGTGCAGGAACTGGTCGACGAGTACCTGGACCGGATGGAGGCCGAGGGCAGCCCCGTCGACCTGGTCCAGGCGCTGGCGCTGCCGCTTCCCGCCCAGGTGATCTGCGAGCTGGCCGGCATCCCCGAGTCCGAGCGGGACACCTTCACCCGCAACGCGGCGATCATGGTGGGCACCCGGCACTCGTACACCATGGACGAGAAGCTGGCCGCCAACGAGGAGTTGATGAAGTACTTCGCGACCCTCGTCACCGAGAAGCAGAACAACCCCACCGACGACATGCTCGGCAACTTCATCAGCCGGGCGAGCCAGACCGACGAGTTCGACCACCACGGTCTGACCCTGATGACCAAGATGCTGCTGATCGCGGGCTACGAGTTCATCGTGAACCGCATCGCGCTCGGCACCCAGGCGCTGCTCGACCACCCCGAGCAGCTCGCGGCGCTGCGGGCCGACACCGCTGGGCTGATGCCCAAGACGGTGGACGAGGTGCTGCGCTACTTCAGCCTGGTGGACGAGATCATCGCCCGGGTGGCGCTCGCCGACGTGGAGATCGACGGCGTGACCATCAAGGAGGGCGAGGGCATCCTGGTGCTCAAGGGCCTGGGCGACCGCGACCCGGCCAAGTACGCCGACCCGGACACCTTCGACATCCACCGCGACGCGCGGGACCACCTGGCCTTCGGCTACGGCGTCCACCAGTGCCTGGGCCAGCACGTCGCGCGCCTGATGCTGGAGCTGTGCCTGACCAGCCTGATCCACCGCTTCCCCGAGCTGCGTCTGGTCGAGAGCGACGAGCCCATCGAGCTCGTCGACGGGCTGCCCCCGGTCCACAAGCTCATGGTCGGCTGGTGACCGGATGAAGGTCCACGCGGATCGCGACCGCTGCATCGGCGCCGGACTGTGCGCGCTGAACGCCCCGTCGGTGTTCGACCAGGACGACGCCGGTCTGGTGGTCGTGCTGAACGACTCGCCCTCGGACGCCGAGGCCGCGGACGCCCACAAGCTCGCCGAACACATCTGCCCGTCGAAGGCCATCCTGATCTCGGACGGCTGAGGGCCACCGCCCCGTCCCGCACGGGCCGCGGGTCCGGTGCCTTCCCGTGTGGGCACCGGACCCGCGGCCTTTCCCGTTCCGTACCCCTATCCCAGCGCCGACCGGAGTGGACAGCTCACATGACAAAGCCCAACGGATGGAAAGTGCTCAACGCCGGTCGGGAGGCCGGGCTCGTGCTCGCCGTCGACTTCGCCACCACGGGCCGGTCCGACTCGAGCTTCTCGGACCTCGTCCCGCTCCTCTCCCCGGAGCTCACCGTGTGGGAGACCAGGCAGCCGCACACCGCCACCGGGATGTCGGCAGAGGACTACCTCGCGCTGTGGGACGGCGAGGTCGCCGACAGCGGCCGCACGGTGCGGGCGGTGCTCGGCTACTGCGCCGGCAGCGTGTTCGCCGGTGAGCTCGCCGCCCGGATCGCCGCCCGGCAGGCCGAGGCGCCCCGGTTCGTGATGTTCGATCCGGAGGTGCCGACACCGGCCGGCCTGTACCGGGACTTCGCCGCCATGATGGACCAGTTCGCCTCGGTGCTGTCGCCCGAGGAGGTGGCCGCCGCCCAGCGGGAGGGCGTCGCGGCGCAGACCGCCGCCCCGGACTTCGCCGCCTACGGCGACGAGCTGGTCCGGATCTTCCTGGAGCGGGCCGGCGCGGCGTTCGCCCGCGAGGAGCTCGACACGGAGCTGCTGGACGAGTTCGTCGCGGTGTTCCGGTCGTTCGTGTCCTACCTCAACGCGGCCCGGCAGATCGACCCGACCGCCGCCTGGCGCACCGCGACCGCGGTGAGCTCCCGCGAGCCCACCGAGGGGGCCGCGCTGGCCGAGCGGTCCGTCGAGGTGCCCGTCGACCACGCCGACATCCTGCGCAGCGAGCGGGTGGCCGAGGCGGTCAACGAGATCATCGGCGTGTACGCCTCCTCCTGACCGGTTGTCCGACGGGCCCGCCCCCGACCGCCGAAGCGGTCGGGGGCGGGCCCGTCGAACAACCGGTCGCGGGTCAGGACGCGCCGGCCATCGTGCGGTCGACCTTGGCACGGGGTCTGCTGGAGCCGATGAGGGCGCCGACCGTCATCACGCACCGGTCGCCGTCCCAGGTCTGTCCGGACACGAAGACGTTGTCGGACATCAGCCGGTCGATGCGGACCACGTGGCGCAGCACGGCACCGGGACGCACCTCGCCGGTGAAGCGGCAGTCGCGGAACGCCGCGGCCACCGGCACGCCCTCCGCGGTGTCGGTGGACAGCCACAGCAGCACCGAGGACTGGCCGAAGGACTCCAGAATCAGGGCCCTGGGGTACATGTAGCGCGACAGGGGCAGACCGTCGGCCATCCCCTGGTAGCAGGGCTCCGAGCCGGAGACCGCCTTGACGGTGGTGATCCGCCGACCGGGGTCGAACGCCGCCACCCGGTCCACCAGGAGCATCGGGTGACGCACCGGCAGCCGGTCCAGGATCTCGGTGTAGTCCGGTCCGGACGGGCCGGAGGCCGGGAGGAGCGGCCCGCCCGCCGGTGTCGGCAGCTCGCCGGCGGCGTCGCGGTCGCCGAGCACCACCTTCACCGCCGCGACCGGTGTGCCGTCGTGGCGGGTGCCGTCGGCGGTCACCAGCCACCGTCCGTCGTCGGTGGCCCTCGCCGTGACGTCCAGGCGGATCTCGTCGCCGCCCTGCATCGGCGCCAGCCAGCGCCCGGAGCGGACCTCGACCAGGTTCAACGGCTCGTCCGCGCCGACGAGGGTGGTCGTCGCCTGGCGGAGGGCCTCCAGCACGAACACCGCGGGCAGCAGCGTCAGCCCCGGGAAGTGCCCGACCATGTACGGGTCCTCGGGGTTGACGGTCTTGTACAGCAGGAACCGGAGGTCCGGCCCGTCGGACAGCACCTCGATCCGGTCCACCGCGCGCAGCGGGGTCGCGAAGGTGTGCCGGTCGTGGTGCGGCGTTCCGTCGTCCGGTCGCCCGGCCCGCGGGGGGAGCGCGCCGGTCACACGAACCACACCTGGTCGTACCGCGGCCAGCGCACCGCCAGCTCGGCCGAGCCGAGGCAGGTGGTCCCCGCGACGAGCTGTTCGGGGGCGAAGCCGAGCGCCGTCACGGCGGCCTCGTCCACGAAGACGTCGAAGCCCTCGGCGATCAGGTCGCGCACGGAGCCCCGGTAGTCCGGCAGCGTGTCGAGCACCATCGTGCCCAACCGCACCGACGGCCGGTAGGCGTCCTCCTCGACGGCCATGGTCACCGCCGCGCCGCGCAGCGCGACGTCCATCCGTTCGAACTGGCCGTGCAGGTCGAGCAGGCCGTACAGGGCGTGGAAGAACTGGGCCTCGACCGCGCCGCGGTAGGCGCGGTCGAGGACGCACAGCACGCTCGGGCCGCGTTCGGTGCGGGTGGTGGTCATCAGGCCCCTCCGAGGTAGAGAGTCTGCTTGGCCCCGGCGACGGTCGCCGCCAGCCTGAGCGGGGACCGGTGCCGCACCTGCGGTATGTGGTGGGTGGCGCCGCGCTCCTCGGTGCACGCGGTGCAGCCGATCCAGGCGAAGCGGCCCTGACCGTCGGCGATCATCCGCTGGACGATCGCCGAGGGCGAGGGGTAGTGGCCCTCGGGGTCGCGGGTGTTCGGCAGCTTGGTGTCGCCGAAGGTGTCCTGGGTCATCATCGTGGCGTAGCCGCACGCCCAGACCCGTACCGAACCGCCGTTGTCGAGCACCGCCTGGGAGAGCCGCAGCGCCGAGGTCACCACGTCGCTCGAGTGCGGGGCCGCCGTCAGGATCAACAGCAGGTCCCACATGCGGCGTTCCATCGTGGTCGCCATCAGTGCCACACCCCCCGGCAGCCGTCCTCGGCCAGTGCCGCGGCGACGACGTCCATGCCGGCGAGCCTCACGTGCGGCGACAGCCTCGTCGCGCCGAGCGCGCGCTGCGCCGCGGAGAAGTCGTCCACGAGGATCTCGACACCGGCCGCGGCCAGCCGCTCGATCTCGGGTGCGTCGGTGCCCACGGCGCTGAGCACGCCGTCCTCGACGAGGAAGACCCGCACCCGGTGGCCGGCTTCGGCGAGCGCCGCGGCGTCCAGGAGGAAGGTGCCCGCGTTGGGGCCCGCCCAGTTCCCCTTGCTCTCGATCAGGAAGTAGGAGGCGGCGTCCGCGGAACGGGCCGTCTGCGCGTCCATCAACCGCTCAGCTTCCGGTTCAGCAGGTCCTGGATGTCGGGGAACCTGCGGACCGTGCCGAGCTCCTCCTCGGGAATCTTGATCCGGTACCGCTGCTCGAGCGTGACCGCGAGTTCCAGCGCCACCACCGAGTCGACTTCCAGCTCCTCGATGAGGAGCACCTCGTCGGTCAGCTCCGACGGCTCGACGTCCAGCGTGTCCGCCACCAGCTCCCGAAGTTCCGACACGTCCAGTGTGGTTTCGGCACTCACCGGAATTCCCTTTCCTCGGGCCGTTCGCGCGGTTTGCTCTTCGATTTCCGCGTCCGTGCTTTCCTGTAAGAACGCGGCACCGCGTCGATCTTCGCCGATGTTATGGCAGTGCGCCGAAGGCGAGGAGGTGCCCGCCCGATTGCTGCAGGTACTTGCAAGGGCTACGGACCTCGATCTTTACGAATGCATCCTGATCGGCGTCGGCAATTGTGTCGCGCTACCCGGAAGAGCGAGGTGCACCGGTGACGGTCGTGGTCACGGGACTGGGGGCGGTGAGCTGCTTCGGCGGCGGAACCGCCGCCCTGTGGGACGGTCTGCTCCGCGCGGACCGGCGACCGGTGCCCGCGCCGGACGCCTGCGGCCTGCCGACCCGACCGTACCTGTACGCGGCGCCCGACCCGGGCCCCGTCCACCCCCACCCGGACACCGCGGCGCCCGGCGGCGAACCGGCCGGGCGGACCAGCGCGCTGGTGGCGACCGCCGTCGCGGAGGCCGTCGAGGACGCCGGCCTGACGGCCGAGGACCTGCTCGACGCCGGCCTGACCGTCGGCACCTCGCTCGGCGACATCGACTTGGCGGAGACGCCCGAGGCGTTTGACCGGCGCCTCGCCACCCACCGCGTCGCCGCCGTGGTCGCCGGTCGGTTCGGCATCGGCGGTCCCTGCCAGACCCTCTCCACCGCCTGCTCGGCGGGGGCCTACGCGGTCGGTTGGGGCGCCGAATTGATCGCGACCGGCCAGGCCGACGTCGTCGTCGCCTGCGGCGGGGACGCCTTCTCGCGGGTCGCGATCGGCACGTTGCAGCGGTTCGGACTGGTGGACCCGGAGTGCTGCCGGCCCTTCGACGTCGATCGCGCGGGCATGGTCACCGGCGAGGGCGCCGCCGCCGTGGTGCTGGAGTCCGCCGCGTCCGCCCGGCGCCGGGGAGCCGACGCGCTCGCCACGCTCGCCGGCCACGGCTGGAGCTGCGACGCCCACCACCCGATGGCCCCCGAGCCGTCCGGCGAGCAACTGTGCCGCTCGGCCGCCCGGGCGCTGGCCGGCGCCACCGAGGCCCCCGGCGCCGTCGTACTGCACCGCGCCGGGGTGGCGGGCAACGACTCCGTGGAGTCCGCCGCGGTCGGACGGGCCGTGGCGGCCGTCGGCGACGGCACCGCCGCCGAGGTCGCCGGGTACGCGCCGAAGGCCGTGATGGGCCACACCGCGGGCGCGGCCGGGGTGTTCGGCTGTGTGATCGCGGCCCTGATCCTGCGGCACGGGGTGGTTCCGCCCAACGCCCACGTCTCCACGCTCGACCCCGAGTGCCCGCTGGGGGTTCCGCTGGGAGAACCCGCCCCGCTCGCCCGGCCGTCGGTGCTGGTGAGCGGTACCGGTTTCGGGGGCAACAACGCCGTGCTCGCCTGGAGGGCCGTCGGATGACCGTGCTGATCACCGGAGCGGGCGCCGTCGCCGAGGAACCCCGGCCCGCCGGCGGCACCGGCGACGGCACCGCTGCCGCCGCGTGGTTCGACCCCGCCGCCCACCTCGGCCGGCGGGGCTGGAAGTACCTCAGCCCGGCCACCCGGTACCTGTTGGCGGCGGGCAACCGGGCGCTCGGACGACGTCACGACGAGCCGCCGCTCACCGGCGACGCGGCCGAACGCTTCGGCGTGGTCACCGGAACCCAGTACGCGATCGCCGGCGTGCACCGACGGATGGACGACACCCTCACCACCGTGGGCGTCCAGGGGATCAGCCCCGCCGAGGTGCCCGGGTTCTCGATGAACACCCCCGGCAGCCAGCTGGCCATCAGCACCGGCGCCCGCGCGTTCTCGGTCACGCTCACCAATCCGGTCACCGCGGGCCTGGAAGCCGTGCAGTTCGCCGTGACCGCGCTGCGCACCGGTCGGGCCGACCGGGTGGTGGCCGCGGCGACCGACCAGGCGCCGGCCGGGGAGGACGGGGGCGACCGGTACGACGCCGCCGCCGCCGTCGTGCTGTCGAGGGACCCGGCGCCGGACTCCTCCGGGGGCACCGGCGCCCTCGCCGGGATCACCGGCGGGACCTCCCGGTTCGTCCCCCGGAGCGCCGACGGCGGCTGGGACCGGGCCGCCCTGGCCGCGAGCGGCGGACGGGTCGCCGCCCTGGCCGGCGGGGCGGCGGACGTGCGGCTGGTGGTCAGCGGGCCGGCCGACGCCGCGGAGTTCGGCGGTGCGGTCCGCGACGCCGTCGCCGAGTCCCTCGCCGAGGCGGGCGGCTCGGTGCGGGAGCCCGCCGGGGCGGTGAGCGAGGCGCGGCACTGCGCGGTGTCGGGCCTGCTGGAGCTGATCGCGCTCGCCCGGACGGGAGGGACCGGGCTGGTGGTGTCGGTCTCGGAATTCGGGCATCTCACCGCGATAGCGCTCGACGGTCCCGTTCACTCGGAATTCCACTGAACAGTGGATATTCGCAGATATACGCGGAGGACTTTGACCGGTCTGCTGCGACCCGGATATCGTGCCGACATGACAGTAACGGCAGAGCGGCCGACCGATCGATTGACGAAGATACGCAGAGTATCCGGTTATGGGGCCGCCGTAGCGGTGACACCGTATCTGCTGATCAAAATCGTCTGGAGTTTCGGTCTCTTCATTCCGACCGAACAAATGGGCGGCGCCGACTGGCGCGCGATCAACGCGGCGACCGCCTTTCTCGCCGCCGTCGGCATCCTGCTGGCGATGGCGTTCTCCAGGCCCTGGGGCGAACGGCTGCCCGCGTGGCTGGTGGCCCTGCCGGTGTGGGTGGGAACCGGCCTGCTCGTCCCCATGCTGTTGCTGGCACCGGTGCTCGGTCCGGCCGCGATGAACCGGGACCAGGAGGCGGGCTCCCCCGACTTCTGGATCTACGAGCAGATCCTCGTGATGATCTCGCTGGTCGGAGTGGGCGTCGGCCTGCCGCTCGCCCTGGCGGGGTACGCCAAGGCGCGGTGGCCGGAGGCGCTGGGCGGCCCGACCGACTGCGGGGAACCGCCGGGAAGCACCCGGCCGTTGCAGACGACCCTGGCCGGGCTCGTCGCGGTCGGCTGCGTCCTGCTCGGCTGCGTCAAGGTGTTCTGGGCGGCCGGCGGCACCCTCGGCCTCGATCCGGACATGCTGGACAACCGCGACGTGTGGTGGCACCTGCTGTCGTTGAGCACCGGCGCGTGGGCCTTCGCGGGGGCGTGGGGCATCCTGGTGCTGACCACCCGACGCGGGTCGCGGAGGTTCCTGCCTCCCATGGCGGCGGCATGGATCTCGTCGGGCATGCTGTTCTCCTACAGCATCTACAACCTCCTCACCCTCACCGACATGCAGCAGCCCGCCCCGGAGTACCCGCTGGCGGGCGCGCTGGCCAGGGAGGTCGGCGCGGTCCTGGGCGTGATGATGGGGCTGACCCTCCTGCTGGTCCTGTACGACCGCAGGCGCGTCCTGCGCGGCGACTCCTGAGCCGCTCCCGCTTCTTCCGGCGCTGCGGCGCCAGGGCCGTCCGGAGCCCCTGACAGGACTCCGGACGGTCCCCGGGAGGCGCAGCGCCGGAAGCGCCGGAGCCTCCGGCCGGTGCCTCCTCGGAAGGGGCACCGGCCGGAGGCTCCCGCCGGTACGCGGACCGGCACCGCGATCCGGCGTCCGTCGGCGGCGTTCGTGGTCGGTACGGCTAGCGGGCGGTGCGGGGAACGGGCAGGGAGCACCACTCCGGCAGCCTGGACCACACGTCCGGGGTGTAGAAGTGCCCGCCGGGCAACTCGACCGCCTCGAAGGCGCCGTCGGTCAGCGACCTCCAGTGCCGCTCGACGTCATCGAAGGGCTCGGAGTCCTCGGCCCCGTAGAGCACGCGCAGCGGCACCGACACCCGGGAGCCCTCGACGAACCGGTAGGACTCCGACACCGCGAGATCCGCCCGGAGCAGCTCCACCGCGAGCTTGACGAGCTCCGGCTCGTTGGCGACCACCGCGGTCATCTGCCCGAACTCCCGCATCCACCGGACGAGAGCTTCGTCGCTGTCGTCCGAGCGCGGCACGTGGCTGCGCACCTCCCGGCGCTTGTGCGGCGCCACGCCTCCGGAGACGACGAGGGCCGAGGGGGGTGCGACGCCGAGGCGTTCCAGCCGTGCCGCGGTCTCGAAGGCCATCCACGACCCCATGCTGTGACCGAACAGGACGTAGGGGCGGTCGGTGAGACCGCGGACGGCCCGCACCACGTCGTCGCGGAGGGCGACCCAGTCACGGGCGAACGGCGTGCCGAACCGCGCCTCCCGACCGGGATAGCAGATCAGCGCCAGTTCCACGTCGTCCGGCAGGGTCTTGGCCCACTGCCGGAACGGCGCGGTGCCACCGCCGCAGTAGCTCAGGCACACCAGCACCCGATCGGCGTGTGGCCGTGGCCGTGGCCGGTGTACCGCGGCGGCGGTGGATTCCGTGTGCATGATCGTCCTTTCCGCCGCGGGGTGCTACCGGGCGCCTTCCATCTGACGCACGAGGCTGAGCGGACGCATGTCGGTCCAGTTCTCGTTGACGTAGTCCAGGCAGGCCTGCCTGCCGTCCTGCCCGTGCACCACCGTCCAGCCCGCGGGAACCTCGGCGAAGGCGGGCCACAGCGAGTGCTGGCCCTCCTCGTTGACCAGTACGTAGTACTGGGCGTCGTTGTCCTCGAAGGGGTTGCTGCTCATCGTCTTCTCTCCAAGCGTGTTCGGCGTTCGCCCGCGTTCGCCCGGCCGGCGGTGCCGGTGGGAGTTCGGTGCGGTCGAGGGCGGATTCTTCGTACGGGTTCCTCGACGGCGGTGCTAGGCGGTGCGCTGCCGGACCATCGGCAGGGCGGTTCCCGCCGGGGCCTCCTCGTCCGTGTGCTCGCCGGACCGGTTGCCGTGCGGATCGCGAATGCCGTCGATCAGCATCAGCACCGCACGCACCGAGGGCAGGATCATCTGCCCGTCGCCGGTCAGCCGTGCACCGCTGGGGTGCCTGGTGAACAGTTTGAAACCGAGAGACCGTTCCAAACACTTGATCTGATAGGTGATCGCCGGCTGGGAGTAGCCCAGTTGTCGCGCCGCGACATCCATGCGTCCGGTTTCCGCGATCGAAACAAAGGCTCTGAACTCGCGCTCGTGCATCATGCCCCCACATGTGGCCCGTACCACGGCAGAACTCGACCACAAAACCGCCGTATCAGGAACCTTACCGATGCCGAACACGCTTTCTCCCCTGCCGTTTCAGGAAGTTGCACCGGGTGCCGGCGGGCGGCGGATCACAGGCCGAACTCCACGTAGTCGATGTCGGTGAACTCCACGGCCAGGCCCGGGGCGCGGCGGCCGCCGTCGCGGAAGTAGACCTCCTGCAGCCCTTCGGCGACCACCGCCCGGAGCCGGTCCTCGGGAGCGCCGGACGCCTGGGCGTCGAACAGGCGCTGCGCGTAGGCCGGGGGGAGGTGCTGGGTGATGCGGCGCATCCGGCCGTCGTCGGTGGTGCCGGGTGCGGCGGTGAACCCGAACCGGGCGCGGGTCTCCACCACGATCCCGGTACGGGTGGCGGCCTGTTTCATCGCCCGCCGGCGCACTCGCGGCTGCCACCGCCTGCGCACCTCGCCGGCGAGACGGTCGGCGAGCTGCGGACGCGGGGTCCTGATCTGACCCTTCACATAGCGTTCGACCGTGCGCTGGGAAACCCCGAGCAACTGCGCCACGGCCCTGGTCCCCTTGAGCTGCCTGACCAGGAACCGCATCTGCGCGGGTGCCGACTTCGGGGCCGGCCGGGTGGCGGTGTTCGCCGCGGCCTGCTCCAGACCGTCGCCGATGATGCCCACCAGTGCTCCTCACTCTCCGTCGAGGGCGGCGTCGGTGCCCTTGATGTGTCGTGCGGGGTTGTGGCCTTCGTCCAGGAGCTGGACGGCCCACAACAGCTCCTGGGTGCCTTCGTGCTTGACCATCCCGGGGGAGACCCCCAGGCGGAAGGTGCCCGGAGCCGGTCTGCCGTCCGCGGTGCGCGGCAGGACGTGGAGCGGGCTGGGGCCGTCGGCGAGGTAGACGGCGCAGTCCGACAGCAGCGCGACGGGGATCAGGGCCTCCTCGGCGAGCACCAGGTGCCCGGTGGGGGCCGGGCCGTGCTGGGTGGCCAACGCGGTCTTGAGGATCTTTCGGTGCATGTTGACCCGGGCCGCGGAGATGACGGCGGCGCGGATGTCGGGGCGCCAGGTGGGGCGCTCCAGCGCCGGCCACCGCTCCCCCGGCCGGTAACCGGTGCCCTGGGGGCGCTCCCGGAGCTTGCCGATGCCGCCCTTGACGGTGGACTTGATCGCCGAGAGCACCGCGGCCATGCCCGGGTCCGTCCGCTTGTGCCGTTCCATCGCCGCCAGGAACTCGGAGTCGCTCATCCCCGTGACCACGCCGAGGTCGGCCATCGTGGCCTTGTACGCCTCGGCCAGGTGCTTGTACCAGGGATCCAGGTACGGTCCGGACTCCGGCCGGATCCATGCCTCCAACGGGCGGATCTCCACCGGCAGGCGGTAGGTGTCGACGAGTTCGGCCGCGTAGGCGACGGTCGGGGTGGCGTACCAGGCCGGCCCTTCGGGGCGGGTGCCGTGCGGGGTGAACGGACTGGGCAGGCGCGGGTCCAGCTCGATGCCGGACAGGTCCACCAACCAGCTGCCGGGGGTCTTCTTGTCGAACACCGGCGCCTTGACGTGGACCGGTGCGCCCAGGCCGACGGGCAGGCGGTTGGCGGCCGCGAGGAACGCGGTGTTGACGTCGATGCCCACCGCGTGGGTGCGGGCGCATTCGGCGTCGGTGAGCAGTTGCGGGTCGCGGATCCACTCGTACGCCTCCTCCACCAGCACCTGGTCCGGGGTGCGCTGGTGGCCGCGCGGGTGGTGGGCGGCGACGACCGGGTGCTCGTCCGGGGCCTCCGGCGGGGCGGGATCCACGGGGGCGGTCAGTGAGCCGGGAACCGGGCCCGAGGTCCATCCGCCGGTGGCCTCGTCGCGGACGGCGCGGGTGGGCGGGCGCAGCGCGGTCATCAGCTCCAGGCCGCACACCGCCGTCGACCCGCGCGGAGTGATCACCCGGGTGGCGTAGGCGCCCAGGGCGCGGGCGAGTTCGGCCGGGGGCAGCCGGTCGGCCTCCGCCCAGGAGCGGGAGTCCAGCGCGTCCCAGGGCAGGACGGCCAGTTGCACGCACCGGCGTTGCCCGCCCTGCGCGGGGCGGTAGACGCGGGCCCAGGGGCCGAAGCCGCGCTTGGTGAGCTGCCACTTGGCCTTGGTGAGCTGCCTGACCACCGGATGGTTGCCCGGCAGGCGCAGTCCGCGCCGGTCCTCCAGGCGCTGGGGCAGCCCGAGCCGCTCGGTGGCCGAGGCGGTGAGCACGATCAGCGGATCGGCGTCCTTGCCCGACGGGTGCAGTCGCGGCGCGCCCAGTCCGGCCTCGGTCAGGGCCCACTCCACCAGGGCCGGGACCGTGGTGGCCGGGCAGTCCAGCACCAGTCCGTCCACGCAGTACGCGCTGCCGTCCCCGTCCAGGACCGCCAGCGGACCGTTGACGAACCGGGGATCCGCGTCGGCCTGCCGGGCGGGGGCTGGCCGGGGCGCCGCCTTCCTCGTGGCCGGGCGGTGCGATGGCGGGGGCGAGGCCGGTCCGGGCGTGCGCGTCGGACGCGTCGGACGCGTCGGACGCGTCGGACGGGCCGGAGGGGGCGGCGCGGCGGCCGGGGGCCGTGACGGTGTGGGGGGCGCCTCGGGTTCGGCCGTGGTGACGCGTTCGGCGAAGGGCCGCGAGACCGGCCGGGTCGGTGACGCGGGGGGCGCCGCGCCCCGGGCGTCCCCCGCCCCGGCGGGGTCGGAGGTGTCGGATGTGCCGGCGGTGTCGGCGGGGTAGAGCTCGGCGAGCTTGTTCAGCAACCGGGCGTAGGCGTCGCGTTGCGGCGGTCGCGGATCGGTCTTCCCGTTCTCCCAGGAGACCACCGTCGCCCGCCGTACCTTCAGTGCCTTGGCGACCTCCTCCTGGCTGAGCCCGTGGGCCTTGCGCAGCCGCTCCCGCTCCGCCGGCGGTGGCAGCGGCGAGCGGCTCTCGACCAGGGCGTCGACCGCGTCGAACAACTCCGACATGCAGTACCTCCTCCGCCTCACGCTAGCACGAAGCGGACTTTCGGCGATCATTAGGCGTACTTAAGACGTACTGTCGGCTTTGTGGCGCATTGGCGCCGGCGGGGCGAGGTGGGGCTCGTGCACCGCCGAGGATCGAACCCCTGCGGGTGTGCTCGCCTGCGACGGTGGCGAGCCGGTCGGCCGAGCCGCCGTGGCGCCGCGCTCGCCGGCTGTCGCGCTGCGCGTTTCCCGATCCGTCCGGTCGGGCGTCCGACTGGGCTGACGGTGACCCGGTGCGTGGCGCCTGCGGCGCCACCTCCGCCCACGCGATGCCGAGGTGGATTATCACGGCGTGATGATTCGACCGCCTCCTGCGCGACCGAGTCGGGGGGCGGCGAAATTATCACGCCGTGATAGCCACACCCCTGGGTGAACCTAGGTAACGCGATGATCCTTGATTTGATCATCGGCGTTAGTATGGTGTCCGCCATGGCTTCCCCAGACTCCACCGGCGACCGCGAGAAGGTCGTCTCCAAGCTCCCCGGGTGGCTCCGGCAGGACCTCAAGGTCCGCACCGCCCAACTGGGTGTCGAGATCCAAACCGCCGTCGAGCAGGGCATCAACGACTGGTGTGACCTCGCCTCGGCCCCGACCGCCGTCGACACCTCCGGCGCCGATCCCTTCTCCACCTGGCTCCCCCCGGGGCAGTGGGAGCTCTTCAGGACCACAGCCGCCGACCGCAGGGTCTCCCTCATCCAGGGCCTCGCCCAAGCGGTACAGCTGTGGCTTCAGAAGAACCCCGCCCCCGCGGTGAAACGCCCGGAACACCCACGCCGCGTCATCGTCTGCAACCAGAAGGGCGGCGTCGGCAAGACCGCCGTCGCCGCCGGAACCGGCGAGGCGATGGCCGAAGACCCCAACACCCTGTACCCGGTGCGCGTCTCCAAGCACTTCGCCGCGCTCCTCGAGGGTCAGGACCACGGGAGCGCCGCCGACCCGATCGGCATAGGAGAGCTGCCCGGGCTCGGCCTACGCGTCCTGCTCGTGGACTTCGACCCCCAGTGCCACCTGACCCAGCAACTCGGCCACAAGCCGCTGCCCATGGACGGTGACAGCCTCACCAAGCACATGGCCGGCGAACCCGTCGGCGAACTGCGCGACCTGATCGTCCCCATCGAGGAGGACCGCTTCGGCGACCGGCTGCACCTGCTGCCCAGTTGCAACGATGCCTTCCTCCTCGACGTCAAACTCGCCGGCGTCCGAGCCCGCGAAGCAGCCCTTGAGCGCGCACTCGCGCCCATCGAGCCCCTCTTCGACGTCATCCTCGTCGACTGCCCGCCCAGCCTGGGGCTGAGCATGGACGCCGCTGTCTACTACGGACGCCGCCGCGACAACGAACCCTCCGGCTCCTCCGGAGCCCTCACCGTCGTCCAGGCCGAGGACAGCTCCGCCGACGCCTACACCCTCCTCACCACACAGATCGAAGACCTCCGCCACGACCTCGCCATCGAGATCGACTACCTCGGCATCGTCGTCAACCACTACGACGCCCGTCGCGGCTTCATCGCCACCTCCTCCCTGCAGGCCTGGATGGACATAAAGGACCCCCGCGTGGTCGGCGTCATCGGCGACCTGAAGGAACAGAAAGAAGCCGTACGCGTCAAACGGCCACTGCTCGCCTACGCACCCAAGTCCGACCAGGCAGTGGCCATGCGCGCCCTCGCACGGGAGATCTCATGAGCAGCAAGGCAGCAAAGCTCGGCGCCGGCGCCTCGTTCGGCCGGGCCCGCCCCGTCAGCGCCCGCAGGGCCGCCATCGGCGCCGCCACCGGTGTCCCCACCGAAGGCGTCCCCGACCCCACCGAACTGCCCGTCGAGGTCATCAGCCACAACCCCGACAACCCGCGCGACCACCTTCGCGACCTCGACGACCTCACCCAGAGCATCAGAGAACTCGGCGTCATCAACGCCATCACCGTGGCTCGAGTCGACGCCTACCTCAAGGAACGCCCCGACCGCGCCGACGACCTGGACGACGGCGCCAAGTACGTCGTCGTCGACGGCCACCGCCGCCTCGAAGGCTCACGCCGCGCCGGCAAGACCACCATCAAGGTGATGGTCGACGACGCCCGCGTCGCCACGGACGAGTCCCTCCTCGAATCCGCCTTCGTGGCGAACTTCCACCGCGACGACATGACCGACCTCGAGCAAGCCCACGCACTCGAGGCACTGGTGAAGTTCTACGGCAGCCAGACCAAGGCCGCCCAGCGCCTCGGCATCTCCCAGGCCAACATCTCCTCCAAGCTGTCCCTGCTCAAACTCTCCCCCGAACTCCAAGCCGACCTGGCCGGCGGCAGGAGGCAAGTCGAGCACGTACGCAACCTCGGCAAACTGAGCCCGGAGGAGCAGCGTGCGGCAGCGGACGCCCGGGCAGCCGAGGCGAGGAAACGAGCCGAGCAGAGGCGGGCTGCCGCCCACGAACCGACCGTGGACACCTCCGCCACCACCGAACCGGCGACCGCCGGCGATTATCACGCCGTGATAAGCGAGGAGACGGGCCCGACCGACCGGCATCCTCGGACCGACGCTCCCGAGGCCGCCGACGGCCGGAGGCTTCCGCAGCGCGACGCGACCGCCGTACCCGCACAACCGCGGAGGGCCGAGGACCGGGCCACAGAGGAACGCATCACGGTGCCGTGGCACGACGTACACGCGGTCGCCCACCTCATCCAGGAGCACATGTCCCCCGCGGAACGGGCTCGGTTGATCGACCTGCTCCAGTCGCGGAGCCGGAGCGTGACGGCATCGACCTGACCCACGGTCCCCCCCCCGTCGTGCGGCCGGCCCGGTCGCCATGCCCACACAGGCACGGCAACCGGGCCGCGGTGGAAGGCCGTCCGCCACCGGAAGGGGGGCGGCAAGGCCCGCCGTGGCCGCCGGCGCCGCCCGAGCGTGCAGGGCGGTGCGAGGCGGGGCGGGGCGGTGTGGGGTACGCACTTTGGGAGTTGGTCGCCACGCCCGTGGGAGCCGAGGATGAGACCCCAGCCGTCCTCCGGCGCGGGCCGTCGAGGCCCGCCGCCGGCCGCGGACACGGCGCCGCGCGCTGACGTGCCGTCCGTTCCGTTTTCCCGGAGGGGGTCGACATGGCCTGGTCCACGACGGACATCCCCTGCCAGCGGGGCAGGGTCGCACTGGTCACCGGCGGTTCGGCCGGGATCGGCCTGGCGACGGCCCGGGCGCTCGCGGCCCGTGGCGCCCGGACCGTCCTCGCCTGCCGGGACGTGGACAGGGGCCGTGCCGCGGCCGCGGGCCTGGCCGGACCCGCGGACGTCGTACGGCTCGACCTGGGCTCGCTGGAATCCGTGCGGCGGGCCGCGGCCGAGGTGCGCGACCGTTACGGACGGCTCGACGTCCTCGTGAACAACGCCGGGGTGATGTTCCCCCCGCGCCCGTACACCGAGGACGGCTTCGAAACCCACTTCGGGGTCAACCACCTGGGGCACTTCGCGCTGACCGTCCTGCTGCTGGACGCGATGCGGCAGGTGCCCGGCTCGCGGATCGTCACCGTCACGAGCCTGGCACACCGGATCGCCCCGGGCGGCTTCGACGCCGCGGGGGCCCGCTCGGGGGACGGACGGCGATCCGTCGCCGCCTACGGACGCTCCAAACTGGCGAACCTGATGTTCTCCCGCGAACTGCAGCGGCGGCTCGCCGACGAGGGCGCGGAGACGGTCTCGCTCGCCGCGCACCCCGGCCTGTCGGCGACCGCACTGTGGCACGGCGACGCGCCCGCGCCGCTGCGGCCGGTGGGCCGGGCCGCTCTGCGGTTCCTGGCTCGGCCGCCGGGCAGGGCGGCCGAACCGGTGCTGCGCGCCGCCACCGACCACCGCGTACCGGGAGGTGCTCACCTGGCGCCCGGGAGGCTGGTGGAGACACGGGGCGCGCCGGCGCCCGCGCGGTCCAGCCGGGTCTCACGGGACGCGCGGGCACAGCTCGACCTGTGGGAGCTGTCGGAGGAGCTGACCGGGGTGCGGTACGGGCAGCGGACGACGTCGCCGAGGGCCGCTCGACGTCATGGCTGAGGGGGCGTCCGCCGTGCCCGGCGCGGGCGTGGGCCGGGCACCGTGTTCAGGCACTCTTCCGCCGGATTGCCGTCTTCGGCCGGCGGGGCCGGTCGTCGGTTGAACACTCCTACGGTCGATCCACCCACCGGACAACGGCAGAAAGGCTTCACTGTGCGTTCCGTCATGGACACGAATTCCAGCGCGCGGCGCATCCCCTCGGCCTCGCCTCCCGTTCCGCAAGCCGGACCCGACCGACCGCGCTCGCTGTTCGTCAACGGGCACTTCCCCCGTCGGCGCGGACTGGTCGTCTGTCTGGCCGCGCTGTTCGGGTTCGCGCTGACGGTGGTGTGGTCGCACGAGTTCGTCGACCAGACCATCGGCGCCAACGTCGCCGGTGCGCTGTTGGGCCAGGACGCCGCGACCGCGTCCCTGAGCGGCTCCCTGGCCGGTATCGCGTTCGCCCTGGCCACCGGCGTCGCGGGAACGTTCACCGCCTGCAACGTGGCGGTGTTCAGCGCGGTGGCCCCGCTGGCCGGACGGACCCGGTCGCGGCGCGACCGGTCGGCACGGCTGCTCAGGCCGCTGGGGTATCTGGCGGCCGGCTCCGTGGCCGTGTCCGCCGTCTACGGCGTGGTCGTCGCCCTGGTGGGCACCGGTATGCCGCAGTTCCGGCTTGGGTCACCGGGGGCGGGCGGCTTCCCACCGGTCCTGGTGCAGGCCATGGTGGTCTTCGGGATCATCGGCGCCGTGATGGTGTGGCTGGGCCTGGCGTCGCTGGGGCTGGTGCCCGATCCGCTGGCACGCGTGTCCGCGCGCTTCCCGAACGCCCCCCTGGTCGTCATGGGCGCCCTCATCGGCGGTTTCCTCATCGGCCGTCCCTACCCCCTGTTCCGGCGCCTGTTCCACGACGCGGCCGAGAGCGGCAACGTCCTCTACGGCGCGGCCTCCTTCTCGCTGCAGGCGCTGGGCAACCTGGTGGTGATGGGAGTGCTGTTCGTCCTGGTCTCCCTGCTGGCGGGCGAGCGGCTGCACCGTTGGATGTCGGCGCACCCGGGCCGTGCCTCCGCCGTGATCGCCGCGGCGTTCATAGCGGCGGGCGTCTTCATGGTCCTGTACTGGGACGTGCGCATACTGGCCTACCGCGATCTGATCTGGTTCCCCATGGCGCCCTGGGCGTGAGCCGCGCCGGCCGGCGCGGCGACACGGCACCGACACGGCACCGACACGGCCCGGCCGCCCCGCTGTGGGGTGGCCGGGCCGGTCGGCGGTCTTGTCGGGGTGACCCCCGGTCACGGACTCGGAGGTGAACAGGCCTACCGCCGTGTCCTCGCCCCCTCAGGCCCGCGCGTCGCCGTGCGGGCGTCTGACGTACTGGGTGACCGCGTACTCCCCCGTCACGGCGAGCGCCTCGTACAGGGCCTGCTGGTACCGCAGGCGGGAGGAGTCCAGGGCCACCAGGGCGTGACCGCAGCCGAGCTCCCGTAGCCGTTCGACGGCCGCCGCGATGAGCGCGAGGCCGACGCCCCGACCGCGGAAGGCGGGGGCCACGGCCATGTCGACGATCCGCCCCCTGTCCTTCCACGCCTGTGCGAGGACGTGGCCCACGGGCCTGCCGGCGATCTCCAGGAGCAGGGACACTCCGGCGGACCGCCCGGCGACGTCGCCGCCGAACTGGTCCAGGCGGGCGTGGAAGGTCCTGTAGTCCAGTTCCCTGGCGCCCGCGGTCCGGGCGAGGGTGTGGATGTCGTGCAGGGCGCGCACGTCGTCCGAGGAGCTGTCGACCTGCCGCAGGAGGCCCCCCTCGGGGAGCGTGTCGGGCAACGCCGAGCGGGTCAGGTCCATCTCGCACCGGTTGTAGGTGATCTGCCGTAGGAAGCCCGCCTCCCGGAGCACGCCGGGGACCACCGGATCGCCGTTGAGTACGCCGACGAGGACGGTCTCGTGGCAGCCTCCGTGCTCCCGGGAGAGTTCGTCGGCGCGGGCGAGGACGTGTGCGAGCAACTCGCGGGCGATGCCGTCGCCGTCTTCGGGCAGCACGGTGAGCGTGCAGTCCAGCGAGGGACCGCCCCGCATGGTCAAAGTGGCCCAGGCCACGAGGTCGCCTTGGGGCCGGGTCACGCACCAGCCGTTGTGGAGCGGGTCGTACGCCGGGTGCCCGATCTCGAGGAGGATGTCCCCGTCGGTGCATCTGGCCGTTCCGGTGATCGCCCTCTCGTGGGCACGGGCGAGTCGGACGAGGCTGTCCAGCCGTACGCCGGCCAGGCTCCTCACGGCGAGTGGTGGGGGTAGAGCCATGCGTCGCGGGCTCCTTTTCTGAATACGGTGCGCGAGGGCGCCGCACCGACGCACACAGGTGGGTACTCGGCCACTTCACGTCCGCCGGAGGGACCGTGGCGGAATTCGGCCATCCGCGTGGGTGCGTCTCCTCACGGTCGAGAGACGGACCACAGGGCCGGGAGGCCGTCGCGCATTCCGCGGACCTTCGGACCCGGTGCCGGCGCCGGGGCCGCAATGACTTTTCCAGATGCTACTGGCATACGGCGACCCGGCGTTGTCCGAATGTGTCGACCAAGTCCGCCTCGGTGAAGATCGGGGCAGCTCCGTGAATTTTCCGAATAGCCATTCTGGTTTTTCGGTGGTGCCGGGGAGCGCGCCGGCACGGTTCACTTCGCGGCGAACGCTCCTCCCCGGCACCACCGCACGGCGGGTACCGGAACGCGGGACGCGGCGGTCCGCCTCCGCGCCGGTCGGTTCACACGGCCTCGCCCAGGACGTACGCCTCCAGTTCGGAGGAGAGGTGCGCGTACAGGTCGGCGCCGGACTGCCTCATGACGGCGGTCCACTCCTCGAACTCCGCGTCGCCGTCGGCGTCTCCGGCCGGGTCCGGGGCCCCGGCGAAGCGCTCACCGCCCTTTCCGTCGAACTCGGTCATGTTCCTTGCTCCTTCCCCCGGGTTCCTCCGGGTCGGTATACATCGGTATACAGGGGAACATGCTTTCAGCGGCTCGGACGGGTCGCATCTTCGCCGCTGCCGGACCGTGCGGCGCCGGTCGGCGGCCGTACACGTCGGCGAGGTGCCCGCCCGGGAAGTCCGAGCGGAAGGCGACCTGGACAGGTCGGCTCCCTCCGGAGAGGCGGAACGGAGCCGTGGGACGGCCGAGTTGGTGAAGTCGCCGTGCTTCCCCCGGGGTCCGTTGCCCCGCCGTGCGGCCCGTGGTTTGCTCGGCACCGTCCTGCCCGGCCGACCGCCCGTCCGCTGTCGGCGCTCCTCCCGTGACCGGTCGGCCGCGTCCGTGCCTCCCGTATCCCCGTCCCCGCGGGCGTGCCGGCGCGGGAGGTGGCAGGGCGTCCGACGAGTTCGGAAGGGACACGGGTGTCCGGCTCCGACCTGCGCGAACCGGGCGGCGAGGTCGGTGCGGAGGTGACGGGGCCGATCCGGCCACGGAAACGCCGGACGCCGTTTCCGGGCAGGTCCACGAGGGGTTCCTCGGACCCAAGGCGGCACCGGCACCGACCGGCACCGCACCGGCACCGCACCGGCACCGCACCGGCCGCTCCTGCGGCGTACCGCACGAGGACGGGCCGCGAGGCCGTCCGGAGGCGGGAAGACCGGCACCGACACCGACACCGACGGCAAAGACGGAAAGACGGAAAGGGACCCACTCATGACACGGCGCCGCAGCGTGGTCGTCGCGGGCGGTGGCATTGGCGGGCTGGCCGCGGCGGCGGGGCTCGCCGCGCGGGGTTTCGACGTCACCGTCGTCGAGCGCGCGGGGCGGATCGGTGCCGGTGGGCCCGGCCTGGTGCTCCACCCCGACGGGATGCGGGCCGCCGACGCGCTCGGCGGCCGCGTCGGAGCACGCATCCGGAAGGCCGGCCACGTCACCGCGTCCGACGGGGTGCGCGTGCTGATGGACAGCCGCGGCACCGTGCTCGCGGAGGGTCCCGTCGGCGCCGCGGACCGGCGGCCGGGGGCCCCACGGGTCCTCCTGCTCCGCTCCGCCCTGCACCGGATCCTCCTCGACGAGGCGCTGGCCGCGGGGGCGGTCGTGCGTCCGGACACCTCGGTGGAGGGGTACGCCGGGCGCGGCGAATCCGTCTCCGTGCACCTGTCCGACGACACCACACTCGGCTGCGGGGCACTGGTGGCCGCCGACGGCATCCGCTCGGTGGTGCGGCGGCGCATGCTGGACGACGGACCCCCGCGGTACCGCGGCTACACCTCGGTGCGCGGCCGTGCCCGCGGCCCCGCGTTCGGGGGGCGTGAACACGTCGTCAGCGGCCGGGGCGTCCGGCTGGCCATCGTCCCCGCCGGCGGGGACGCCCTCCACTGGACGGCCGAGATCACCTCACCGCCCGGAGTCTGGCCCGCCCTGGGCGGCCCCGGTGCCCGACGCGCGCTGCTCACGGCCCTGGACGGCTGGTACGCACCTGTCACCGAGCTGGTACGCGGCACCGACCCGGGGGACATCGCCGTCACCGACGTCCATGACCGCGACCCGGCGCCGCGCTGGGTCGACGGACGTGTGGCGCTGCTCGGCGACGCCGCCCGTCTGGTGGTTCCGACGCTCGGTCAGGGGGCCGGCGTGGCGCTGGAGGACGCGGTGGCGCTGGTCGACGCGGTGGTCTCGTGCGCCGACATCCCGGCGGCCCTGGCCGCCTACGCGCACGGGCGCATGGAGCGGACCGCCGCGGTGGTACTGCGGTCGCGCCGTCAGGGAGCGCTCGACCGGGGCGCGGACCCGGCGGTCGAGGAACGCCGCGACGCCCGCACGGGAGCCGCGGGCCGCAGGAACGCGGACCGCGCCGACGTCGTCGGCCGGGAACCGCGGCCGCGGCGCCCCGGCAGACCCCGCCCCCCGGCGGCGGGGCACACAACGGAAGGTGGCAAGGCCATGGGAACACCGCACATCGTCCTGGTCAGCGGATCGCTGCGGGCGGGCTCGACATCGGACCGGGTGGCCGACTGGTGTGCCCGGCGATGCGTCGAACACGGCGCGACGGCACGGGTCTTCACCGGTGCCGAGATCGACTTCCCGGCGTACCGGCCGGGGCTGGAGGAGACACACGAGGGCGTGGCGGACTTCCTCGGCGAGCTGCGCCGCGCCGACGGCGTGGTCCTGGTCTCGCCGACGTACCACGCCACCGTGTCGGGGCTGTTGAAGAACGCGCTCGACTTCGCGAACGACATCGGCGGGCCGCTGCCGTACCTGGACGGGCGCGCGATCGGCACGGTCGCGGTGGGCACCTCCTCCCAGGGGGCGGCCTCGACCCTCGCCACCCTGCGCACCATCGGGCACGCGCTGCGCGGCTGGCCGACGCCGGTGGGCGCGGCCGTGTCCCGGGTGCCGGCGCAACCGTCCGAGCCGGGCACCGAGGTCTCTCCCGAGGCCGAGCGGCTGATGCGCATGGTGTCGCAGGTGGTGTGGCTGGGCGGGGTGCGCGCGGCCGGCCGGCCGGCCGCGCTGGGGGCGGTCGCGTAGCCGGCCCGCTTCGGGGCGGCGCGGGGACCGCACGGCAGGGGGCCGGGCGCGCCGGGTGCGGCACGCCTCGCGCGTGCCCGTCCCGGAGAGCCCGGCCCGTGGTCCGGTCGCGTTCCGCCCCGCCGTGGGGATGGTGCGGGGCGGTGCGGGGGCGGTATCAGCCGAAGGTGATCTGCTGGCCGCCACCTCCCTGTCCGAAGTCGTCGCCCAGACCCACCTGGCAGGCGCTGACCGAGCAGTCGACCGTGCCGGACGGAGTGCCGTCGGCGCCCTTGACGGCCTCGAAGGTCCGGTGGACGGTGATCTGCGCGGTGACTTCACCCTGGGCGTCCGCGGTCACGTCCACCACGGTGGTCGGGTCGCACCCGTAGGAGCCCGAGGTGACGAGTTCGCACTGCGCGACGTGGTAGACGACCCCGGGGGTGAGGCCGGTGCCCTTCACGGTCACCGTGTCGCCGTCGGCCAGCCCCGTGGCGGGAGTCACCGTCACGGCTGGCGTCGCCGCCACGGCGGCCGGCTGGAAGGCGGCGGTCAGGCCGGCGGCGAGCGCGACGGCGGCACCGGCACGGGCGAGGGAACCGAACTTGCTCTTGGTGGTCATAGAGGCACTCCAAACGTGATGGGGGGATCGGCCGTCCCTGTCCGTTCGGCCGTGAACGACGTTAGTGATCACCGGTCCTGAGCCGCATCTCGTAAATTGCTTCAAGCAACTCACTCTGCGCTCCCCGGTCCGGTGCCGTCCGGGGCCCGGCCGCGGAGGAGAGGGACCGGCGGCGACCGGCCGACGCCGCCGGTCGACGCCGCCGATCGACGCCGCCGATCGATGCCGCCGGTCGACGAGGCGGACCTTGGACGACCTCACACGGCTGAGCCCCGAGGCTCTGCCGGGCCCGGGCCGGGGCCGGGGCCGGGGACCCCTGGGGCGGGGACATGGCGAAGTGGGCACGTGCCCCTCCCCGCGGGCGGCCCCCGCGCGACCTCCGCACTCCAGGAGAAGCACACCCCGCGGGCCCGGCCGAACAATGTGCCTGTGGACATCCAAGCGGCAGTGGATCACGCGTGCGGCGCCCCCCTTCCCTTCCGGTGGGCGGGTTTCCGCCTGACCGGGCCCCTCGACCTGTCGGCCCTGCGTGAGGCGTGGGGCGAGGCCGTGCGCGCGCACCGCGACGGATCCGGGGGCGCCGGCTCCCTCTGCCTGACCGACTTCGGCTCGCTGACCGTGGCCGGCGTCGGCACCGGCGTCGGCACCGGCACCGGCGCGGGCCCCGACGCCGACGCTCTCGCCGCGGAGCTGTGCGACCGTTGGGCCGCCGAGCCGGTCCCCTCCCCCTCCGGGGTCCGGATCTCGGCGGCCCGGCTCGCCCCCCTGGAGCACGTCCTGTTCGTGGCCGCGGACCGGCCGATGGACGAAGACGCGTTCGTCGGTCTGCTCGGTCTGTTGACGGCGGCGTACGGGCGTCGGCGGACGGGAACGGACGGCGCGCCCGGCGGCTCCCCCGCCCCGGCGACCGCGTCGCCCGCCTCCCCCGGCCGCGAAGCGGAGCGGCCCCGGTACGACGGGGCGGTCCTGCCCTTCTCCTGGGACGGGGACCTGGCCCGCGACGTGGCGACCGTCGCCGACTCCGAGGGCGCCTCCCCGGCCGGCGTCGTGCTCGCGGCGTTCCGCGCTCTGCTACTGCGCCGCGGTGGCCGCGCCGGCGGCGCCACCTTCCGCGAACTGCTGGCGCGGATGCCGCACCCCGGCCGCGGTCCGTCGGACGTCCCCGGCTGCGACGCGGTGTTCGCCGACCACCGCGCGGCGCGCGCCGCCCTGCGCCTGGCGGGCGTGCGGGCGCGGCCGGTCGCACCGGGCCGCGCGCGCCTGTCCGCCGGGCTCGCCCTCGTGCTCGACGAGGTGTCGCCCGCGATCGCCGGCCGCCTGGAGTACCGGCCCGCGGTGTACGACACGGACGCCGCGACGGACGTCCTGGACCGGCTGCGCGCCCAGCTGACGGCGGCCGCGGCCGCGCCGGCGGCCCCCGTGGCCGAGCCGCCGCCGCGTCCCGACCTCACCGCCGCGAAGGGGGCCGCCGCACGCCCGGCGGCAGGCGGCCCGCCCGGCGCGCGCGCGGTGCCCGCGAGCGTCGCCGGGCACGCCGGCACCGGCGGTCCCGCCGTCGTGTGGGCCGGCCGCGCCACGGACTACCGCCGGCTCGACGCCCTGGCCGGCCGCATCGCGTGGCGGCTCGGCGCGGTCGGTGTGGGACGCGGCGACTCGGTCGCCGTCCGGATGCCCCCCGGACCGCTGCGGATCGCGGCCCTGCTCGGCGTGATGGCGTCCGGTGCGCGGCTGTTGTGGATGGCACCGGGGCCGGCCGGGGAGCGCGGCCGGGCGATGCTCGCCGCCCTGCGGCCCGCCTGCCTGCTCGTCGAGGACGAACCGGACGGTGACGACCTGGTCCGGTGGTACCGCGACGGGATCGGCGGCCGGGTCCTGGCCGCCGCGGAGGGCGGTCCGCGACCCGCCGCGTTCCCCGCGCCGCCCGCCGTCGACCCCGGCGACCACGCCTACGTCGCCTTCACCTCGGGATCGACCGGGCGCCCCAAGGGCATCGTCCAGACCCACGGTGCGCTGGCCCAGTTCGCCCACTGGATGGGCGACCGGTTCGGGATGGGGCCCGGGGCCCGCGTGGCGCAGTGGGTCTCCCCCGAGCACGACCCGGCGCTGGCCGAGGTCTGCGCCACCCTGGTCGCCGGGGGCACGCTGTACGTCCTCCCCGAGGAGATCCGCCTCAACCCCGACCGGCTCGTGCCCTGGCTGGCGGAGCAGCGGATCACCCACCTGCAGACGGTCCCCGGCTTCGCCCGCGACCTTGTGGAGGTGATCGCCGGAACGGCCGCCGGGCGGCGGCCCCGCTGCCTGAGCCACCTGCTGCTCATGGGCGAGGCCCTGACGGGCGAACTCGTCGGCGGCCTGCGCCGGGTGCTGCCCGACACCAGGATCTTCAACCTGTACGGGCCCACCGAGACCATCGCCGCCACCTGGCACGAGGCCACCGACGCGGTCTCCGGGCCCGTCCCGATCGGCCGGCCGATACCGGGCCGTCAGGTGCTGGTGCTGGACGAGGACGACCTGACCTGCCCGGTCGGGGTCACCGGCGGCATCGTCGTCCGCTCCCCCCACGTGACCCCGGGATACCTCGACGGCGGCGACGGCGCGCCCTTCCGCCCGGTGGACTGGCTGGACGACCCGGAGGACCCTGCGGGCTGGTACCGCACCGGCGACCTCGGCCGCCGGCTGCCCGACGGGACGCTGGAGTTCCGCGGGCGCGAGGACTTCCAGATCAAACTCTCGGGCAACCGTGTCGAGCTGACGGAGATCGAGGCGTCCCTGGCCGCGCACGCGTCCGTCCTGGAGTGCGCGGTGGTCCCGCTCGTCGAGGCGCGCTCCGGGCTCGTCCGGCGGCTGGCCGTGCACGTCGTCCCCCGGCGGGACGCGGCCGGCCGGCCGGTCGGGGCCGCCCGCGAGTGGCGCGCCCACCTGCGCCGGCACTTCGGCGCGCTGCACCTGCCCGCGACCTTCCACGAGGTGCCCGGACGTCTGCCCCGCAACGCGGCGGGAAAGGTGGACCGCTCGCGGCTGCGCACGACGGCCCCCGTGGCCTGACCCCCATCCGCTTCACCCCCGACACGCTTGGAGTGAGTAACCGTGACTGCAGTCGAGACCATCGCCGTTCCGGTCGCCTTCGACGGGGAGGGCCTGACCATCGACGCGGTTCGCCGGGTGGCCGAGGAGGGCGCCCCGGCTCGGATCGGCGACGACGCGCTGGCCAAGGTGCGCAGGAACCGCAGGCTCTTCGAGGACATCGCCGAGCAGAACATCCCGATCTACGGGGTGACCACCGGCTACGGCGAGATGATCTACATGCAGGTCGACAAGTCCAAGGAGACCGAGCTGCAGACCAACCTGGTCCGCAGCCACAGCGCCGGCGTCGGTCCCCTGTTCGCCGAGGACGAGGCCCGCGCCATCGTCGCCGCCCGCCTCAACACGCTGGCCAAGGGCCACTCCGCCGTCCGCCCGGAGATCCTGGAGCGCCTGGCCCTCTACCTCAACCAGGGGGTCACCCCCGCCATCCCGCAGATCGGCTCCCTGGGGGCCAGCGGCGACCTCGCCCCCCTGTCCCACGTGGCCGGCACGCTGATCGGCGAGGGCTACGTCCTGCGCGACGGCAAGCCCGTGCAGACCCGCAAGGTCCTCGGCGAGCTGGGCGTCGAGCCGCTCCGGCTGCGCTTCAAGGAGGGGCTGGCACTGATCAACGGCACGTCGGCGATGACCGGCCTGGGGTCGCTCGTGGTGGGCCGCGCGTTCACCCAGGTGCGCCAGGCCGAGATCGTCACGGCACTGCTCATCGAGGCGCTGCGCGGCTCCACCAGCCCGTTCCTGGCCGAGGGACACGACATCGCGCGCCCGCACGAGGGCCAGATCGACACAGCGGCCAACATGCGGGCGCTGATGGAGGGCAGCCGCCTGACCGTCGAGCACGCGGACCTGCGGCGCCGGCTCCAGGAGAGCAAGGAATCCGGCAAGGAGGTCCAGCGCTCGGACATCTACCTGCAGAAGGCGTACTCGCTGCGCGCGATCCCGCAGGTCGTCGGCGCCGTGCGCGACACCCTCTACCACGCGGCGAAGAAGCTGGAGATCGAGCTCAACTCGGCCAACGACAACCCGCTGTTCTTCGAGGGCCGGGAGATCTTCCACGGCGCGAACTTCCACGGCCAGCCCATCGCCTTCGCCATGGACTTCGTCACGATCGCGCTCACCCAGCTCGGCGTCCTGGCCGAGCGGCAGATCAACCGGGTCCTCAACCGCCACTTGAGCTACGGGCTCCCGGAGTTCCTCGTCGCCGGCGATCCCGGTCTGCACAGCGGCTTCGCCGGCGCGCAGTACCCGGCGACCGCCCTGGTGGCCGAGAACCGCACCATCGGTCCCGCCAGCATCCAGAGCGTGCCGTCCAACGGCGACAACCAGGACGTGGTGAGCATGGGGCTGATCGCGGCCCGCAACGCCCGCCGCGTGCTGGAGAACAACAACAAGATCCTCGCCGTCGAGTTCCTCGCCGCCGCCCAGGCCGTCGACGTCTCCGGCCGGTACGAGGGCCTGAGCCCCGCGGCGAAGGCCGCCCACGACGCGGTGCGCGCGCTGGTGCCGGTCCTGGACGAGGACCGGTACATGGCCGACGACATCGAGTTGGTCGCCGCCGCCCTCTCGCGCGGCGAGTTCCTGGAGGCCGTCGGCCGTCACGCGGGCGCCGTGCTGCGCTGACGGCACGGCACCGCGTCCCCGCGCACCCGCCCGAGAGCCCGCACCCGCACCCCCACCCGAGAGCCCGCGCCCGAAAGGATGCCCCACCATGAGCGCTCCACCGGTCGGCCCGACGGTCGACGCCCACCTGACCGACCTGCTCCAGGCCCCGCCGGACCGCGCCGACGAGGCGTTCCTGCGCCTGACGGGAGAGTTGTGGAAGGACGGTGAGGCCTCCCAGGAGGCGCCGGGCGCCGTACCGCTCCTGGTGGCCGCCCTGGAGGACGCCGACGACACCCGCCGGGGATACCTCATGCTGCTGCTCGGCCTGTTGGCCGGGACGGAGCACACCGCGGGCGGCGGCCCGATCACCACGGCGGTGCGCGCGGGCCTGGACCGCTTCCTCGCGCTGTTCACCGGCTCGGCTGCGGGCGGGCCGCTGCAGTCGGCCGCGCTGTACCTGCTCTCGCACCTGGGCGCGGACCGGGAGGCCGTCCTCGCCGCCGCGGCCCGCGCCCCCCTGACACCGGAGGATCGAACCCGGCTGGAGCGCTGTCTGCGGCCCCTGGACCCGGCCGACGTGGTCCTGGGGCGGGTGTGGCCGTCCCCGCACGAGTGGCGGCTGGGCGCCGAGGAGCAGGCCTTCGACCGGAGCTGGATCCGCGGCCTGACTCCGCGACAGCTACGGACGACGTGGAACAGCGACACCCGCTCGGTGCTGGCGTACACCGGGGCGAAGGCCCTGTGGGCCCTGCGCAACGGGACACCGACGGTGGTGCGCGACACCAGCGTCCACGCCGGCGCCCGCCCGGCCGACCCCCCGGCGCCCCGCATCGAGGAGTTCAGCCGCTTCGCGGACGTCCTGCGCTGCCCGGAGTGCCGCTCGGAGCTGGACTTCGGCGACGACGGCGCGCGGTGCGCGGCGTGCGGGCGCGCGTACCCGCTGCCGTACGGCGTGCTGGACCTCTCCGCCGGCGCCGGGGACTCCCACAGCGACGAGGACGTGCTGCAGAACGCGGCCGCGATGCGGGGCATCGGCTTCCACTACGAGAACGTGCTGCGCCCGGCGTTCCTGCGGGTGATGGGGCAGAACTGGGGCGGCGCGGTGACGCCCGCCGACGAGGACGACTACCTGGCGGGCCGGCTGCGCGGGGTCGACGGCCCGGTCCTCGACGTCGCGGCCGGCGCCGGCCGCTGGACCGCCGTCGTGGCCGAGGCCGCCGGAGCCGGCCGGGTGCTGGCCCTGGACCTCATCGCCCCCATGCTCGCGGGACTGCGGGCCCGGCTCCCGGAGATCGCCACCCTGCGGGCGAGCGCCCTGGCGCTGCCCGTGGCGGACGCCTCCCTGGCGGCTGTCAACTGCTGGAACGCCCTGCAGGCGCTGCCCGACGCGAAGG
This sequence comes from Streptomyces taklimakanensis, assembly GCF_009709575.1. Classification (NCBI taxonomy): domain Bacteria; kingdom Bacillati; phylum Actinomycetota; class Actinomycetes; order Kitasatosporales; family Streptomycetaceae; genus Streptomyces; species Streptomyces taklimakanensis. The sequence continues at coordinate 60,948 of NZ_WIXO01000002.1, read as the reverse complement.
CGGCGATCGACGAGATCGGGCGCGTGCTGCGGCCGGGCGGCCGACTGACGATGCTCACGTTCCGCTGGGCCGACGATCCGGTCTACCGGTACTTCCAGGGCTCCCACGCGTTCCCGGGCAGCCCCGACGGCATCAAGCTGTTCGAAGCGGAACGGATCCGGACTTGGCTGAGTGGGGCCGGCCTCCGTCCGGTGGACGAGTCCGGACCCGGAACCTTCATTATCATCACCGCGGAAAAGAGGGCGGAATAAAGACCTCGGTGTGCGGCGACGACCCCCGCTTTCCGCCGCACACCGAGCGGTTCTCAGCAACATCGGATATGGAGCGCCCACTTCCCCGGTGCAAGGATTTTCCAAGGCACATTCGGTGACCGATAAACAGGAGAATTCCATGGAGACCATCGAGGCGCCGACGCGCGAAGAACTCGTCCACCGCGCATCGGACCTGATCCCGTTGCTGCGGAAGAACGCGCTCTCCGGCGAGGAGGACCGCTGCCTTCCGCAGGAGACGGTCGAGGCCCTGGCCGGATCCGGGATCCTCCGGATGCGCGTCCCGCACCGCTACGGCGGCTACGAGTCCGACATGCGCACGGTGGTCGACACCCTCGCCGAACTGGCCCGTGGCGACGGCTCCGCGGCCTGGACGGCCTCCGTGTGGGCCATCAGCTCCTGGATGATGGGCATGTTCCCGGACGAGGTCCAGGACGAGGTCTTCTCCGACCCCGACGTCCGCATCAGCGGCATCATCAGCCCCACCGCCACGGCCCGGAAGGTGCCCGGCGGCGTCGTCGTCAGCGGCAAGTGGGCGTTCAACTCGGGCGTGCGGCACAGCTCCTGGAACACCAACGCCGCGATCCTCGTCGGCGACGAGGGACAGCCGCAGCCGGTCATGCTGGCCATCCCGGTCTCGGACCTCACCGTCGTCGACGACTGGCACACCGCCGGACTGCGCGGCAGCGGCAGCGTCACCACCGTCGCCGAGGACCTGTTCGTGCCCCAGCAGCGCGTGCTCCCCATGGGCCCGGTCCTCGAGGGCCGGCACCTGTCCGTGCTCAACGCCGACTCCCCGCTGTACCGGACGCCGTTCATGCCGACCGCCTGCGCCACCATCGCCGCCCCCGCGCTGGGCCTGGCCAAGGGCGCCAAGGACGTGTTCTTCGAGCGCCTGCCGGGCCGGAAGATCACCTACACGGCGTACGAGAGCCAGCAGGAGGCGCCCCTCACCCACCTCCAGGTCGCCGAGGCCACCGTGAAGATCGACGAGGCGGAGTTCCACGCGCACCGCGCGGCGCGCACGGTCGACACCAAGGGCGCGGCCGGCGAGGAGTGGACGCTCGAGGAACGCGCCCGCGTCCGGCTCGACCTGGGAGCCGTCACGCAGCGCGCCAAGGAGGCGGTGGACATCCTCAACACCGCCAGCGGCGGCTCCTCCGTCTACAGCTCCGTGCCGATCCAGCGCATCGAACGCGACGTGCAGACGCTCAACCTGCACGCGATCCTCCACCCCAACACCAACCTGGAACTGTACGGCCGGATCCTGTGCGGCCTGGAGCCCAACACCGTCTACCTGTGAGACCGACCGCTCCCGTGGAGGACTTCCGATGGAACACCGTTGCCCCGTCGCCCTGGACCCCACGGGCAGCGACATACACGCCGAGGGTTCCCGCATCCGCGCGCACGGCCCGGTGGCCCGCGTCGAGCTGCCGGGGGGAGTGGCGGCCTGGTCGGTCACCGACTACGCCGTCGCCCGGGAGATCCTGAGCGACCACCGCTTCTCCAAGGACGGCCGCCGCCACTTCGGCGCCTACGTCGACGGTGAGGTCGGCGAGGACTTCCCGCTCATCGGCTGGGTGCTGATGGAGAACATGACCACCGCCTACGGCGCGGACCACACGCGCCTGCGCAAGCCGTGCGCGCAGGCCTTCACCCCCCGCCGGGTGGAGGCGCTGCGCCCGGCGGTGGAGGCGGCCGCGGCGGAACTCCTGGACGAGCTGGCAGCGGTACCGGCCGGCGAGGTCGTCGACCTCAAGAGCCGCTTCGCCCACCCGCTGCCGGCCCGCACCATATGCGACCTCTTCGGGGTCCCCGCCGACGCGCGCGCCGACATGCTGCGCGGCGGCGAGGTGAACGTCGACACCAGCATCACCCCGGAGGAGGCCGCGGCCAACGTCGAGCGGTGGCACCGGCAGATGCTGGAGTTCGTCGAGACCAAGCGCCGCGAGCCCGGCGACGACCTCACCAGCGACCTGGCGGCCGCACAGCGCGAGGACCCCTCCCTGCTGTCGGACGACGAACTGGTGGGCACGCTGCACATCATGCTCGCCACCGGAACCGAGCCGGTGAAGAACCTCATCGCCAACGCGGTACTGGCCCTGCTGACCCACCCCGAGCAACTGGAGCTGGTCCGTGGCGGCGAGGCCACCTGGCAGGACGTCATCCAGGAAACCCTGCGGGTGGAGGCGCCGGTGGCCCACCTGCCGTTCCGCTTCCCCGTCGAGGACGTCGAGATCGGCGGCGTCACCATCCCCAAGGGCGAGCCGGTCCTCGTCAACTACGCGGCCATCGGCCGGGACCCGGCCCTGCACGGCGAGGACGCGGACCGCTTCGACATCACGCGGCCCGACAAGGAGCACCTCTCCTTCGGGCACGCCGTCTACCGCTGCATCGGCCGGCCGCTGGCGCTGATGGAGGCGGAGATCGCCCTGTCCGCCCTCTTCGAACGGTTCCCGAACCTGTCCCTGGCCGTGCCGCCCGAGGAGATCGGGCCACAGGGCACGTTCATCATGAACGGGGTGGCCGAGCTGCCGGTGTTCCCGCACGGCCGTCCGACCACGATGAAGGCCGCCGTGGTGGACGCGCCCGGCGCCCCGTGGGAACTGCGCGACGTCCCCGTCCCGGAGCCGGGGCCGGGACAGGTGCTGGTTCGGATCCGCGCCTCCGGGCTCTGCCACAACGACCTGTGGCTGACCGACGGCCACTTCCCCTTCCCCGAATTCGGCACGGTCGTGGTCGGGCACGAGGGGGCCGGCGACGTCGTCGCGGTGGGACCGGGCGTCACGAACCGTCGCCCCGGCGACCGGGTCGGCGCCACCTGGGTGCAGGGCACCTGCGGCAGGTGCGACCACTGCAGGCTGAACCTGCCGCTGACCGGCCGGTCCGGCATGAACTGCGCCGCGCCCGTGATGAGCGGCCTGACCGTCCCCGGCCACCACGCCGAGTACGCCGTGGTGCTCGCGGACTCGACCGTGCTGCTGCCCGACCGGGTCACCTACGAGCAGGCCGCCCCGATGCTCTGCGCGGGCTACACCTCCTGGAGCGCCCTGCGCGCCGCCGATCCCCAACCGCACGAGCGCGTGGCCGTGCTCGGCATCGGGGGCCTGGGCCACCTGGCGCTGCAGTTCTCGCGCGCCTGCGGATTCGACACCGTCGCGATCACCGGATCGGCCGACAAGCACGGCCCGGCCCGCGAACTGGGCGCCTCCACGGTGGTGTCCGACGGCCGGGAGTTGGCCGCCGCCGGCGGCGCCGACGTCGTCCTGGTGACGGGCACCTCCTACGAGGCGGCCACCGACGCCCTGCAGGGACTGCGGCCCGGCGGCCGGCTGGTGCTCGCCACCATCGACCCCGAGGGTTCCTTCACCATCGCGCCGACCAGCCCTTTCTGGGCCCGGCGCCAGCAGGTCATCGGCGCCACCCACAGCGGTCTCGAACACCTCGCCGAGGCGCTGCGAATGGTGGCCGACGGCGCGGTGGACCCGGTGATCGAGGTCTTCCCCAAGGAGCGGATCGCCGAGGCGGTCTCCCTGGTCGCCAAGGGGGACGTCCGCTTCCGCGCCGTCGTCACCTACTGATCCGACCACCGACCGAGGCAGCCGCCGCGGCAGCCGGGAGCAGGAGAGATGAGCACAACGACAGCGGAAGCGACCCGTGAGGGCGAGCGGTGGGACCGGTCGTCCCCGGTCTCCGACGTCTTCAACGAGGGCCAGGCGCACCTGGGCTACTGGTACGGCCCCGACGACGGCACCCCGATGGCCGAGGCGTCCCGCCGGCTGACCCGCAAGGTGGTCGACGTGCTGGGCGTACGGGCGGACCAGCACGTCCTGGACGCCGGCTGCGGCCCCGGCGGCCCCGCCCTGCTGGTCGCCGAGGAGACCGGGGCCCGGGTCACCGGCGTCACGGTCAGCCGCTTCGAGGCCGAAGCCGGGGCGGGCAAGGCCGCCGCGCGCGGCCTGTCGGACCGGGTGCGCTTCGAGCACGGCGACTACGCCCGGCTCGGCCACCACGCGGACGGCTCGTTCGACGCGGTGATGGCCATGGAGTCGCTGCAGTACGCGCCCGACCTGCCCGGGGCCCTGGCGGAGCTGTTCCGCGTCCTGCGCCCGGGAGGGGCCCTGACGATGACCGACTACACACTGGCGCCCGGCGTGCCGCCGCGGGAGCGCGACGCCCTCGCCGAGCAACTGGCCCTGCCGCACCTGCAGCCCGTGGAGGCGTGGCTGGACGCGCTGCGGGAGACCGGCTTCGCCGTCGAGGAGTACACCCAGTGCGGTCCGCGGGTCTTCGGCATGGGGCCGAAGTACGTCGAGGCCGCCGAGCACGGCCGTGACAGGATCGGCGCCGCCTTCGGTCCGGAGGCGGTGTCGGGTCTGAAGGAGGCCATGGGGCGGTTCTTCGCCACCGGCGGGGAGAGGATCGCCTACAGCGTCGTCACCGTGCGCAGGCCCCGGGCGGCCGGGGAGGGGCCGGGCACGGGCCGGGAGTGACCGGCCGTCCCCCCGCGGGGAGGGACGGAACGGCCGGGGGCCCACCGCGCGGGCGGTGGGCCCCCGGCCTTCGCGCGTCGGGCGCGCTACTCGCCGCCCTCGTCGTGGACGACCTCGCGGACCTCCACGGCGGTGTGCCCGGCGTCCGGGATCAGCGCCGCCAGCTCCACGGCCCGCTCCCTGGAGACGACATCGACGACGTAGTAGCCGCACAGGAACGTCTCCCCCGGCACGTAGGGGCCCTCGGCCGTCGTGACGGCCCCGTCCCTGACCTTCACGGTGACCGTCCTGTCCGCGGTGTCCAGGGCCTTGGTGCCGACCATCTCGCCGCTCTCGCGGATGACCTCCTGGAAGCGGTCGTGCCCGTCGAACACCTCCTGCTGCTGCTCGGCGGAGAGCTTCTCCCACAGGGCCGGGTCCATGTGCATGATGAGCAGGAACTTCACGTGTCGTCACTCCTGGTTCGGATGGATGTCCGGGTGGGTGCCCGGGTGGGGACGGGAATCGGGGAGAGCGGCGTCGGGGGAGGCCAGCAGCTCGCCGAGCACCTCGCGGAAGCCGGCGACCAGGGCCTCGGCGGTGGAACCGTCGAACAGGTTGCTGCTGAAGCCGAGCTCCCCGATCAGATCGCCGCAGGAGGTGATCTCCAGGCACAACAGCATGCCGTCGGGGATGTCGGACCCGACGCTCTGGGAGAGGACCTTGCGGCGGATCGCCGAGTACTCCAGCGGTCCCACGCGCTCGCCGGCCATCGTGAACGGGGTCTGGATGACCTGGAAGACGCAGGAGGCCAGCCCGTCGACGGCGGTCCGCTCCATCAGGGCGGGCGCCTCCTGGAGGACGTGCGCCAGGGGGATCTCCCGGGTGTACGCCTCCAGGCACACCGCGCGGGTGCGCCGGACCACCTCGCGGAAGGTGGCGCAGCCGGAGAGGTCGGTGCGCAGCGGCAGGAAGTTGAAGAACGACCCCACCGCGTTCTGGAAGCGGGCCTGGCCGCGGCCCGGCGTGAAGGTCGGGACCACGATGTCGGTCTCGCCCGTCCTGCGGCGCAGGAACACGTTGAAGGCCGCGAGCAGGACGATGAACGCCGAACTACGCGTCTGCCGGGCCAGGTCCGTCGTGGCCGCGCTCAGCCGCTCGCCGTAGCGGAAGCGGTGCCAGGCGGTGGAGAAGTCCGGCTCCGCCGAGCGCGGCCGGTCGGTCGGCAGGGCGAGCGCGCGGGCCCCCTCCAGCCGGCGCCGCCAGAAGGCGCGGGCGGACCGTTCGGCCTCCCGGGCCTCCGGGGAGCGCTGCCACAGGGCGTACTCACGGTACTGGGTGGCGGGCTCCAGGGGGATGTCCGGTTGGCCCGCACGCCGGGCGTAGAGGGCCGCGAGGTCGCGCAGGAGGACCTGCATCGACCAGGCGTCGACCGCGGTGTGGTGCGCGACCAGGGCGAGGACGGCGTCGTCCTCGTCGAAACGGCCGAGGACGGCCCGCAGCAGGGGCATCCGGCGCACGTCGACGGTGCCGGCGGCGAGTTCGTTGAGGAGTTCCTCGGAACGCAGGTGCCGGGCCTCCTCGTCCGCCCGGTCGGTGCCGGACAGGTCGCGCACCTCCAAGGGCACCGGGCTGGGATCGTGGATCGACTGCCGGCGCCCGCCCTCCTCCCGCACCACGGTGGTGCGCAACGCCTCGTGCCGCACCACGACGTCGTCGAGGGCGGCCCGGAGCAGGGCGGTGTCCACCCGGCCGCGCACGCGCCAGCCGTCGACGATGTGGAACCGGGGCCCGAACGGGCCCATGTCGTCGCCCTTGTCCCACAGGCACAGGAACTCCTGTTGGACCGAGAGGGGCACCTCGTCGCCGTGCGCGCCGACGGCCGGCGGGGTCTCGGTGACGGTCATGCCGCCTCGCCCGCCCGGTCCCCGGCCGACTCGGCGACCGCCCGCACGAAGGCGTCCAGGTCCGGGTCGTCGAAGAGCACGCTGATGTCGACCTCCACCCCCAGTTCCGACTCGACGCGCGCCACGATCCGCATGGCCGAGACCGACTGGCCGGAGAGCTCGAAGAAGGACAGGTTCTCCCGGCCCGGATCCGGGCGCAGGACGTCCGTCCATATCCGGGTGACGACCTGCTCGACACTGTTCGTCACGGCTTGCCTCCTCAGGCGTTGAGCGCTTCGCTTGCGGTCTTTCTGAGTTCGTCGAACGAGTCGAGGTCCGGCACGGTCCAGCCGTTCAGGTCGTACTCGCTCATGCAGTCGTCGACGAAGCTCTTGTACTGGTCGAGCTGTCCGCTGACGGTCTGTGCGAACAGCGTCTCCAGACGGGTGTTCTCGTGGTTGCCGGCGTAGTTGCGCTCGTACAGCTCGTGGCGACCGCCGAACTCGGTCCCCACCGCGTCCCACAGCAGCTTCATGAGCTTGACCCGGCCCTCGGCGTCCGTCCCGCCCGAGCCCCGCACGTACTTGTCCAGGTAGGGGCGGATGCTCGGGTTGGCGAAGTCGTCGGCGCTGGAGTTCACGTAGACGAGTCCGCTGGCCACGTCCTGCTGGATGATCTCCTTGATCCGCGGATAGCCGATCTGCATGAACCAGCGGTAGGCCATCCCGTACTGCGGGTTGGGCAGCAGCGCGCCGTTCCGCCACGGAACGGGGTTGCGGGCCGCGGCGTCCGACAGGCCCCAGAACAGGTTGCGCCAGGCCAGGACCTCCCCCAGCCGGCTCTGCACGCCGCGGAAGTCGCCGGTGCCGGTCACCTCGAGCGCTTTGGCCAGCAGCCCGGCCAGGAACTCCAGCTTGACCGCCAGGCGCGTGCACCCGTGGAAGGTGAAGCGCTCGGGGAAGCCGGACTTGGCGGTGAACATCTGGACCTTGCCCAGGTCCCCGTAGATGAAGACGTTCTCCCAGGGGACCAGCACCCGGTCCATGACGAGGATGGTGTCGTTCTCGTCGAGCCGGGAGCTCAGGGGGTAGTCGAACGGGCTGCCGATCATGGCCGCCGCGGCGGTGTAGGACGCGCGGCAGATCAGCTTCAGCCCGGGAGCGTCCATCGGGATGGTGGCGACCAGCGCGAACTCGCGTTCCTTGACGGGCAGCCCGTAGTGGGCGATGAAGTTGTAGTGGGTCAGCGCGGAGCCGGTGGCCACGACCTTGGCGCCGCTGACCACGAGTCCGGCGTCCGTCTCCTCCTCCACGTGGACGAAGACGTCCCTGACCCGGTCCGGCGGCAGGCTGCGGTCGACGGGCGGGTGCACGATCGCGTGGTTCCAGTAGAGGACCTTCTCCTGGGACTCCCGGTACCAGCGGCGCGCGTTGTCCGCGAAGGGGCCGTAGAAGTCGGCGTTGGCGCCGAGCGTGCCGAGGAAGGACGCCTTGTAGTCGGGGCTGCGTCCCATCCACCCGTAGCCGATCCGCGACCACTCGGCGATGGCCCGCTGGCCGGCCACGAGGTCCTCGACCGAGCGCGGGGTGGTGAAGAACCGGTGCGTGTAGCCGTCGCTGCCGGTGTCGGTCGGGGTGGTGAGGGCGTCCCGTCTGTCCGGGTCGTGCAGGGCGTCGTAGAGCCGCGCGGTCATGCGGATCGGGTTGCGGAAGGCGGGGTGCGTCGTGACGTCCCCGACCCGCTCCCCGTAGATGTAGACCTCGCGGCCGTCACGCAGGCTCTCCACGTACTCGTCACCCGTGAACGGCCGTGTCCTGCGTCGCTCCTCAGCCATGGCCTTCCCCTCCTCGTCCGAGGGGACCGAGTCTGGCACCGGCGGTGCGGCGGGGTCTTCTCCCAGGTTGCCGCGTCCAAAGCGCTGCCGAGAGCACTCCGGAAGATGCGGCTTCGGCGCCCGGATCCCAACAATGGGCCGCGCCCGTCCTGCGGAGCCGAACGAAGCTGCCCGATGCCCGAGCGGAGGCCGAAACCCATGACCGACGAGGTCGTCCTGGACGTCTGGCTCAACGACTACCCGGTCGTTCCGCTCTTCCTGAGCGAGACCAGGAAGCTGGCCGAGGAGTTCGGCCGGACGCACCCCGGGGTGCGGGTGGAGGTCCGCGGGATCGACCACCTGCGGCTGCCGGAGGAGGTCGCCCGCGCCGCGCGCGAGGGACGCCCGCCGGCCATCGTGCAGAACTTCTACACCTCCACCCAACTGGCCAGGGACCTGCGGGCCGCCGACGGCTCACCGCTGTTCACCTCCGTGGAGCGGGCCATCGCCGGCCGCGAGGAGATCCTGGGCGTGCCGGTGCGGCTCGACGACCTGGTGACGGCCGCCCGCGACTACTACACGTTCGGCGACGACGGGCTGTTCGCCCTGCCGCCGCTGACCTCGACGACGCTGCTGTACGCCAACACCACGCTGCTGGAGGCCGCGGGGGTGGACCGGATCCCCCGCACCTGGGAGGAGGTCACCGCGGCCTGCGAGGCCGTCGCGCGGCTCGGCTCCGGCCCCGCCCACGGCATCACCTGGCCCAACCACGGCTGGCTGTTCCAGCAGGCGGTCGCCCAGCAGGGCGCCCTGCTCGCCGACCCGGACAACGGCCGCGCCGGCCGCGCCGGCACCGTCGGGCTGGACTCGCCCGCGATGCTCCGCTTCGCCCGGTGGTGGCAGGAGCTGCACGTGGCCGGCCACTACCACTACACGGGCCTGCGGTCGGCCGGCGACGACACCTACCCGGCGTGGGAGCTCAACCACCGAGCCTTCGCCGAGCAGCGGGTCGCCATGGTGCTCAGCACCTCGGTGGAGGCCGACCGCATGGTCCGGTCGGGGCTCGACGCGGGGTTCGCCGTCGAGGCCGCCCCGATGCCGCGCCCGGGCGGCGTCCCGTACGCGGGCAACGTCATCGGCGGGGACTCGCTGTGGCTGACCGCCGGCCTGGAGCCCGCAGCCCTCGACGCCGCGCTGGCCTTCCTCCTGACCTTCCTGACGCCCGGGAACGCCGCGACCCGTCACAAGACCAGCGGGTTCGTCCCGGTCACCGAGTCGGCACGGGCCCTGCTGGAGGACGAGGGATGGTTCGACGAGAACCCGCACCACCGGGTGGCCCTCGACCAACTGGCGGCGGGCGACCGCTCGGTCGCCGCCCGCGGCGCGCTGCTGGGCGACTTCGTCTCGATCCAGGACGCCATGACGGCGGCGATGCACGACGTGCTCACCGCCGGGGCGGACCCCGCGGTGCGGTTCGGGCAGGCCACCGCCGAGGCGCAGCGGCTGCTCGACGACTACAACGCCCACTGCCTCGGGCACGCGCCCGGGCCGCGCGGACCGCACCGGTTCAGGGTCGGCTGACCGGGCCGGCCCCGGGCCGCCCCACCGCTTCGGACTCTCCCAGGAGGAAACACTGTGGCGCAGAACCTGGAAACCGCCCCCCGCACCGAACCCGCCCCGGCCGCCGGGGCGCCCCGGGGGGCGCTCCCCGACGTGTCGGGGGCCGCCGTCCCCGACTCCGCCGCCCCGGCCGCCACCGCCTGGTGGCGGCGCCCGTGGGTGATCCCGTTGGCCGTCGTGGTCCTGGCGTTCCTCGTCCACGTGTGGCCGCCGTACCTGGGCCTGGACCCGGAGGCGTCGCTGATCCCCATCCGGCCCGACGCCGCGCAGCACTACCCGCTGCTGGTCGCCCACATCGCCACGGGGACGATCGCGCTGCTGACGGTCGTCCCACAGCTGTGGCCCCGGCTGCGCCGCCGGCACCCGGCCGTGCACCGCTGGTCCGGACGGCTCTACGTCTTCGCCGGCGCCCTGCCCTCCGCGATCCTCGCCTTCCTGATCACCCCGCTGTCGATGGGGCCCTCGGTCGGCACCACCCTCGGCGGTGTGCTGTGGCTGGTCACCACGGTGATGGGCTTCGTGCGCGCCGTCCAGGGCAGGTTCGTCTCCCACCGGATGTGGATGCTCTACAGCTTCGCGTTCGCCATCAACATCGTGTGGGGCCGCGTCTTCGTCGTGGTGCTCGAAACCCTCCACGTGCAGAGCCAGTGGGTGTGGGCGCAGGTGGTGGGCACCGCGCCGTGGCTGGGCTGGGTCATCAACCTCATCGCCGTGCAGTGGTGGCTCAACCGCACCGCCGGCCGCCCGCTGAAGGAACTCGTGTGAGGCCGCCCGTCCGCACCGGGCGGCCGGGGAACGGGAAGGAGGACGCATCATCGTGAGCACACTGCTGCGCGACAAGGTCGTGGTGGTCTCGGGCGTGGGACCGGGGCTGGGCCGGTCGCTGGCCCTGCGGGCCGCGCACGCCGGCGCGGACGTCGTCCTGGCCGCGCGGACCGAGTCCGTGCTGGCCGAGACGGCCGCGGAGGTGGAGGCCACCGGCCGGCGCGCCCTGGCCGTACCGACCGACATCACCGACGAGCCCGCCGTCCACGCCCTGGTCAAGGCGGCCGTGGACACCTTCGGCCGGGTGGACGGCCTGGTCAACAACGCCTTCGCCGTGCCGCCCATGACCCCGCTGGCCGACGTGCGCATCGAGGACGTGCGGTCCGGCTTCGAGACCAACGTGTACGCCGCGCTGCGCACCACCCGGCTGTTCGCCCCCGCCCTCGCGGAGAGCGGCGGATCGGTCGTGATGATCAACTCCGTGGCCGTCCGCCACTCCAAACCCCTGTTCGGCGCCTACAAGATGGCCAAGGCGAGCCTGCTGGCCCTCGCGCAGAGCCTGTCGACCGAACTGGGGCCGCGGGGTGTGCGGGTCAACACCGTCGCGCCGGGCTACATCTGGGCGCCGGCCCTGCGGGGGTACTTCGCGCACCTGGCGAACGAGCGCGGCGTCTCGGAGCGGCAGGTCTACGACGAGGTGGCGGCCGGTCTGGACCTGCGCAGGCTGCCCGAGCCGGACGAGATCGCCGACAGCGTGGTCTTCCTGCTGTCCGACCTGTCCCGGGCCGTCACCGGGCAGTGCCTCGACGTCAACGGGGGCGAGTACCACCACTGAGCCCGTACGCGGCGGCCGCGCCGGATCGGTTCCAGGTCAGCATTCTGGAAGACGCGCCGACACCCCGTCACATGCCAGGCTGGATCGGCGGGCCGCCGTCTAGAACCCACAGGAGAGTCAATGAATTCCGCCGCGGCAACCGTCCTGGCCGACACCGTCTCGGGCACCGTCGTCCTGCCCGGTGACAGTGCCTACGAGGAGTTGCGCAACGTCTTCTCGCACAAGGGGGCGCCGGAGGTGATCGTCCGGTGCGACGGCACCGAGGACGTCCGTGCCGCGGTGCTCTTCGCCCGTGAGCACGGACTCAGGATCTCCGTCCGCAGCGGCGGCCACAGCAACGCGGGCCTGAGCACGGACGACGGCGGCATCGTCATCGACCTGTCGCGGCTGAACACCGTCGAACCGGTCGACGCCGGGCGCGGCCTGGTGCGTGTGGGGCCGGGCGCCACCTGGATCGAGGTGGCCGACCGCCTCCAGGAGCACGGGCTGGCCTTCTCCTCCGGCGACACCACCACGGTGGGCGTGGGCGGCAACCTGCTGGGCGGCGGCATCGGATGGATGGTGCGCAGGACCGGGCTGGCCCTGGACAACCTGGTCTCGGCGCAGGTGGTCACCGCCGACGGGCGCGTCGTGCGCGCCGACGCCGAGGAGAACGCCGACCTGTTCTGGGCGCTGCGCGGCGGGGGCGGCAACTTCGGCGTCGTGACCTCCTTCGAGATCACCGCCCACCCCTGCGGACCGGTCCACTTCGGCAGCATCACCTACCCGGCGGACGAGGCGGCCCGGGTCGTCAAGGGCTGGCTCCGCCACATGCGCACCGCGCCCGACGAACTGACTTCGCACATCGCGCTGTTCCCCTCCTTCGGCGGCGACCCGGCGCCGGTGACCGTGCTCGTGTGCCACTGCGGCGACGCGGAGGCGGCCGAGGCCGCCATCGCCCCCCTGCTGGAACTCGGCACGCCGGAGGGCAAGGACATCGACCGCGTGCCCTACCCGACGATCCTCGAGGAGCCGGGCGAGCTGCCCCCCGACTGGCAGCCCACGGTCCGCAGCCGCTTCGTCCGCGAAGCCGGTGACGAGTTCGTCGACACGCTGCTGGAGGGCGCGCGCTCCTTCGACAGCCTCTTCGTGGAGCTGCGCAGCATGGGCGGCGCGGTCGGACGTGTCCCGGCGGACGCGACCGCCTTCGCGCACCGCGATGCCGAGGTGATGATCAACACCGCGAAGCTCGGCACGCGCGCCGAGAACCTGGAGGCCGAGCCGGCCCTGGCCCGCTTCTGGAAGTCCCTGGCCCCGTACACGCGGGGCGCCTACAGCAACTTCCTCAGCGAGCTGGACGCGGACGACATGGCGGCCGTCTACCCGCCGTCGACCTACGCGCGGCTCCAGAAGGTCAAGGACGCGTACGACCCGGAGAACCTGTTCTCCCGCAACGTCAACGTCGCACCCTCCGCCGGGAACTGACCCCGCGGACCCCGAAGGGACCCTCGCATGAGCACCGCAACCCTCACCACCGGGGCCGGCGGCGCCTCAGCGCCGCCGGAGCCCGACCTGACCCGGGACGAGGTCGTCCGGCGGGCCGAGGCGCTGGCCCGCACCCTGGTCGACCGCCAGGCCGAGACCGAGGAGCGCACGTACTACGCGCCCGACACGCACGAGGAGTTCGCCCGGGCGGGCCTGTACCGGATCCTGGTCCCGCGCCGGTACGGCGGGTACGAGTTCGGCGTCGAGACCTTCATGCGGGTCGCCCAGGCGCTCGCCCGCGGCTGCCCCTCCACCGGCTGGATGTACACCCTGGGCGCCGCGCACGCGCTGGCGGTCGCCTCGATCTTCGAGGAGCGGGCCCAGGCGGAGATCTTCGCCGGGGGCGACTTCGTCAGCCCGGCGACCATCACACCGGCGGGCAGGGCGCGCCGCGCCCCGGACGGCGGCTGGATCATCGACGGGACCTTCCCCTACTGCTCCGGCGCCCCGTACGCCACGCACTTCATCGGCCACACCACCGTGGAGCCCGACGACGGCGGCGAGCCGGAGCTGCTGCTCTTCATCGCGCCCCGCGACCAGTGGACGCTCGTGGACGACTGGGGGCGCCAGCTCGGCCTCAAGGGCAGCGGCTCGCACAGCGTCTCCTTCGCGGGCGGCCACATCCCCGAGCACTTCGCCCTGCCGGGCACGCACCTGAGCGAGATCGACGTGACACGCGGGACCCCGGGGCGCCGGCTGCACGGCAACCCCGAGTACGGCGGCGGCCCGCTCAGCTCCATGTTGCTGGAGTCCGCCTCGCTGGCGGTGGGAATGGCGCAGGGCGCGCTGGACGCCTACGAGGACCTCATGCGGACGCGGAAGACCATCTTCACTCGGGTCACCCGGGCCGAGGACCCCGACTACCAGCTCTGGTACGGGCAGGCCGCCGGGATGATCGCCACCGCCGAGGCCGCCGTGCACGAGGCGGCCCGCCGGTGGAGCGCGACGTGTGCCGAGGGGCCCGAGGCGTTCACCCGGGAGGCGGACCTGCGCCTGGCGGCCGTCTGCCGCGAGGTCGTCCGGCTCGCCTGGGAGGCCGTGGAGGGGCACCTGTTCCCCACCGCCGGATCCAGTGCCGTGCGCGCGGGCGAGCGCGTCGAGCGCGTCTGGCGCGACATGTCGACGCTGCACAGCCACGCCGGCATCGGCGTCCTGTTGCGCGGCACGGCCACCCGTGAGTACGCCCGGGCGCGCTTCGGGGCCGCGGAAGGCGCCCGGCCGTGAGCACGGCGGTCACCGGGCGCCCGGCGACACCGGCCCCTCCCGGCACCCCCGAGTACGACAGCGCCGGCCGCGTGTTCAACGAGGCGGCACCGGCTCGGCCCGCCGCCGCCGTCACCGCCCGCACCGTCGAGGACGTGCGGGCCGCGGTCGCGTACGCGGCGGACCGGGGCATGCCCCTGCGCGTCCACACCACCGGACACTCGGCGGGCGCGGCCGGCCCGATGGACGGCAGCCTGCTCGTCCGCACCCGTCTGGCCGGCGGCGTCCGGATCGACGCCGAGCGCCGGACGGCCCGCGTGCCCGCCGGAACCACCTGGTCGGAGGTCGTGGCGGCGGCGACGCCGCACGGGCTGGCCGCGCCCCACGGCACCTCCGGGACCGTCGGCGTCGTCGGCTACCTGCTGCGCGGGGGCGTGAGCCTGTACGGCAGACGGGTGGGGCTGGCGGCCAACGCGCTCCGGGCCGTCGAGGTCGTCACGGCCGACGGCGCCCTGCGCCGGGTCGACGCCGACCACGACCCCGAGCTGTTCTGGGCGCTGCGCGGCGGGGGCGGGGGCTTCGGCGTGGTGACGGCGGTCGAGTTCGCCCTCTTCCCGGCCGCCGAGGTCGTCACCGGCGCCGCGTTCTGGGCCGGCCGGCACGCCGAACGCCTGTTGGAGCTGTGGTGCGCCTGGGCCCGGGAGGCGCCCCGCGAGGCGGCGACCTCCTTCCGGATCATGAACCTGCCCCGGATCCCGGAGATCCCGGCCGAGCTGAGCGCCGCACCGGTGGTGTGCGTGGCGGGCGCCGTGCTCGCCCCCGGGCGGTCGGACGCACCGGCCGCCCGGCGCGCCGCCGAGGAGCTGCTCGCCCCGCTGCGCGCGGTCGCCCGCCCGCTGGAGGACACCTGGCGTCCCGGCACCCCGGCCGACGTCCCGTCGGCCCACATGGACCCGTCGGGCCCCGTCAACGTCCTCGGCGACCACATGCTGCTGCGGGAGTTGGACGGAAGCGGCACCGCCGCGTTCCTGGACGCCGCGGGCCCCGGCTCGTCGTCGCCGCTGGTCGCGGCCGAACTGCGCCAACTCGGCGGGGCGCTGGCCGAGCCCGCCGCGGCGGGCGGAGCGCTCGACCACCTGGCCGCCGCGTACGCCTGGATGGGAGCGGGGCTGCCCGAGCTGTTCCCGGCGGAGCGCGTCAGGGGCCACCTGGACCGGGTGCGCGCCGCGCTCGGCCCGTGGGACACCGGCCGCACGGCACCGACGTTCGTGGAGAGCGCCCACCAGCCGCAGCGGCACCTGGACACCGGGACGCTCGCCGCGGTCTCCCGCGTCCGCGACCGTGTCGACCCCCGCGGTCTGTTCCGGCAGGACGTCATGCCCCAGACGACGATTGCGAGGTCCCCGTGAGCGCCGGCAGCGAGGCCGCGGCGGTCGTCGGCGGCACGACCGCCGCACCGGCCGCCCCTTCCACCACCTACTCCTCCTACCTCGAACTCGGCACGGTCCTGCGGGCCCAGCACCCGCGGACCGACGCGCACGAGGAGTTGCTGTTCATCATCGTCCACCAGGCGCACGAGCTGTGGTTCAAGCAGCTGATCGCCGAGTTCGCGGAGCTGCGGCGCGCCCTGGCCGACGGCGACACCGCCCGCGCCCTGCAGTGCCTGCACCGTTCGGGAACGGTCTTCCGCGTGCTGATCGGGCACCTCGACGTGCTGGAGACCATGACGCCGGGCCAGTTCGCGGCCTTCCGCCACCGGCTCGACGGCAGCGGGTTCCAGTCCGCGCAGTTCCGCGAGATCGAGACGGTGCTGGGCGCACGCGACCACGACGTGCCGCTCCGGTATCCCGAGGGCAGTGCGGAGCGGAAGCGGCTGCGGGCCGCGCTGGGGGCGCCGTCCGTCTTCGACGCGTACCTGTCCTACCTGGCGCTCGGCGGCTACCGGGTGCCGGCGGAGCTGCTGGACCGCGACGTCTCGCGGCCCCTTGAGGCCTCGCCGGAGCTGACGGAGGTACTGCGCACGGTCTACCGCGAGAACGGCGTGGCCACCCGGCTCGCCGAAGGGCTGGTCGACATCGACCAGCTGCTCCAGGAATGGCGCTACCGGCACGTGACCATGGTCGCCCGCACCATCGGCGGCAGGTCCGGAACCGGTGGAACGGCGGGCGCCGCCTACGTGCGCGCCGGCCTGTTCAAGACGATGTTCCCCTGGCTGTGGGCGGTGCGGAACTGACGCCCGCGCCCGCCCGGGCGCGGGCGTCAGACCCGGGAGCGCCGGTTCCGCGAGGAGAACCAGGGCCGGCCGGCGCCCACCCGCCCCGACGCGGCCCTGTTGTCCCCCCTCCGGCAAGGAAGAGAACATGAGCGACATTCAGAAGCTGGTGCAGGAAGCCCTCGACGGCCTGGTGGAGTCCGGCGCGGAACTCGGCCTGCAGGCGGCCGTCTACGTCGACGGCGAACCGGTCGTCGACGCGGTGGCGGGCGTGGCGGACCCCGAGGACGGTCGCCGGGTCGAGTCCGGAACGCCGTTCTACAGCGCCTCCACCGCCAAGGGGGTGGCCGCGACCGTGGTGCACGTTCTCGTCGAGCGCGGCCTGTTCGGGTACGACACGCCGATCGCCGACCTGTGGCCGGAGTTCGCCGCCCACGGCAAGACGGCGGTGACCGTCCGACACGCCCTGACCCACACCGCCGGCGTCCCGGGCATGCCCGCCGACGTCACCCCCGAGAGCCTGACCGACTGGGACGCCATGTGCGCCGCGGTCGCCGACGCCGAGCCGTGGTGGGAGCCGGGCACCCGGACGGGCTACCACGCCTTCACCTACGGCTGGCTGCTGGGCGAGGTGGTGCGCCGGGCCACCGGCAAGCCGATCTCGCAGGTGCTGCGCGAGGAGGTCGCGGGTCCGCTGGGGGTGGCCGACGAGCTGTACTTCGGCGTCCCCGAGGCCGAGCTCGGCCGCCTGGCCCGCCTGGAGGACGCCCCGGCCGACCCGAACGCCTTCGGCTCCCTGCCCGAGGACTTCCCCCTGTTCAAGGCGTCTCCCCCGCAGGTCACGCCGAACGCCGCCTACGGCAACCGGGCGGACGTCCTCACCTCCGACATTCCGGCGGGCGGCACCATGACGGCCCGCGCCGTGGCACGTATGTACGCGGCGCTGCTGGGCGAGGTCGACGGCGTCCGGCTGGTCTCCGAGGAGCGCCTGCGCGAGATCTCCTCGGTGGCGTTCGAAGGGGTGGACCAGGTGTTCGGCATGCCCACGGCGTGGGGGCTGGGCTACTCCATCGGACGTCCGGGCGCCGACCCGCGGCAGACCCGTCACGTCTTCGGCTCGGTGGGCATGGGCGGCAGCGCGGGATACGCCGACACGTCGACGAAGGTCGCCTTCGCGCTGACCAAGAACCGCTTCGACCCGATGGCGGCCGGCGCCGTCGAGCGGGTCGGCGCGATCGTCGCCGAGGCCGTCGCCAGGGCCTGACCCCCGGGCCGGTACGAGAAGAGGATCTGCCATGACGAACGGAACGGCGCCGGCGCCGGCGGCCGCGGAGCGGGCCGGCCGCAAGGAGTGGATCGGCCTCGCGGTCCTGATGCTGCCGACCCTGCTCATCGCGCTCGACATCGGCGTGCTCTTCCTGGCGTTGCCTCACCTCAGCGAGGATTTGGGCACCAGCGCGACCGAACAGCTGTGGATCACGGACATCTACGGCTTCATGCTCGCCGGGTTCCTCATCACCATGGGGAACCTGGGCGACCGCATCGGGCGGCGCAGACTGCTGATGATCGGCGGGGCGGCGTTCGGCGTCGCCTCGGTGGTGGCCGCCTACGCCGACACCCCCTGGACGCTGATCGCGGCCCGCGCGCTGCTGGGCATCGCGGGCGCGACGCTCAACCCGTCGACGCTCGCGCTGATCAGCAACATGTTCCGCGACGACCGGCAGCGGGGTCTGGCCATCTCCCTGTGGGCCACCTGCCAGTTCGGCGGCGCGGCGGTCGGGCCCGCCATCGGCGGGCTGATGCTCAAGCACTTCTGGTGGGGGTCGGTCTTCCTGCTCGGGGTGCCCGTGATGGCGATCCTCCTGCTGGCGGGGCCGCGTTTCCTGCCGGAGTTCCGCAACGAGCGGGCGGGACGGCTGGACGTGGTCAGCGTCGCGCTCTCCCTGGTGGCGGTCCTGCCGATCATCCACGGCGTCAAGGAGCTGGCCGCCGGCAACGCCGAGAGCCCGGCGGCGGCTTTCGCCGCGCTGGCGGTGGGAGCGGGCGGCGCGCTGGCCTTCGTGCGCCGCCAACGGCGCCTGGAGGACCCCCTGGTCGACCTGCGCCTGTTCTCCAGGCCGTCGTTCAGCATCGCCCTGGCGGCCATGGCCCTGGCCTCCGGGGCGTTCGCCGGCACCTCGCTGCTGACGAGCCAGTACATCCAGAGCGTCGCGGGGCTGACGCCCGGCGAGGCCGGGCTGTGGCAGGCGCCGACCGGCGGCGGCATCGCCGCGGGCGTGCTCATGGCCCCGCTGTTCGTGCGGTGGGTCAAACCCCTGACCGCGATGGTCACGGGCCTGGCGGTGTCCGCGTCCGGCCTGCTGCTGCTGGCCGTGGCCGGCAGCGGATCGGGGGCGCCCGTCGTCGCCCTGGGCATCGCCGTCGTCGCCTTCGGCGTCGGTCCGCTGTTCGCCCTGGGCACCGGTCTGATCGTGGGGTCGGCCCCCGTCGAGAAGGCCGGTTCGGCGGCTTCGCTCTCCGAGAGCAGCAACGTCCTGGGCTCGACCCTGGGCCTGGCGCTCCTGGGCACGCTCGGCACCGCGGTCTACCGCGGTCTCGTCGCCGACGATCTCCCGGCGGCCCTGGGCGGCGCCGAGGCCGCCGCGGCCCGGGAGACGCTGGCCGGGGCCGCGGCGACGGCCGAGTCCCTGCCCGCACCCGTCGGCGGAGCGCTGCTGGACGCGGCGCGCGACGCGTTCACCACCGGTCTCAACACGGTCGCCGGCGTGTCCGGGTGCGTCGTGGCCGTCCTGGCGGTCGTCCTGGGCACCGCCCTGCGGGAGCGGCGCGGCGCCGCCCCCGGGGCCGGCGGGGCGGGGGAGCAGGCCCCGGAGCGGGCCGGGGACGCGCGGCACGTCCCGGCCTGACCCGGAACGAGGCCCCGGAGGGCCAGGTACGCCCGGAGGGGGCGCGGCGGACCCGCCGCGCCCCCTCCGGGCGTCCGCCGTCCCCGCCCACACCGCATTCCAGGAGATGCACTGCGTCACGGCAGCGGGCGACGATCTCAGACAAGAGACACGGCAAGAGGACGGGGGCTCGCGATGACGGAGACACTCGGCAGCGACGGCAGGCCCGTCCGTCCGTCCCCCGGCTCCGGCGCCGCGCTCGCCCAGCCGCCCACCGGATCCTTCGCCCGCGTCCTCGCGCGGGCCCGCGCGGAGGGGCGCGCGGCCCTGGTCGTGGACGTCAAGTGCCGCTCCCCCCGCGACGGCGAGCTGATCGCCCGCGAGCGGGTCGAGGGGTACGTGCGGGAGCTGCTGGGCGCGGGGGTGGAGGCGCTCGCCGCCGTCACCGAGCCGCAGTACTTCGGGGGGAGCCCCGAGATCGCCCGCCGCGTCCGCGCGGTCTCCGGCGTCCCGCTGATGCGCAAGGAGTTCTTCACCTCCGTGGCGCAGATCGACGAGTCGCACGCCCTGGGATTCGACGCCGTCCACCTGACCCTGCGGACCATCGGCGACCTCGGACTCGTGCGCGAGATGCAGGCGCGCGCGGCCGAGCTCGGCCTCGAACCGGTCATCGGCGTGCACACGCGCGAGGAGATCCAACAGGCCGCCGAACTGGGCGCGCACGTGGTGGGCCTCAACAACCGCGACATCCGGGCCCTGGAACTGGACGAGGGCACGGTCGGACACAGCGAGGCCGTCACCGGTCTGCTGCCGCCCGAGGTCCTGGTGATCTCGGAGAGCGGCCTGCACTCCCCCGACGACGTGGCGCGGGCGGCCCGGGCCGGTGCGGACGCCGTCCTGATCGGGACAGCCGTCGCCAAGAGCCCCGACCCGGCGGCCTTCGTGCGGACCCTGGCAGCGGCGGCATGGCGCCGGTAGACCGGCTGGGCCGCGCGCTGCGCACGGCGCGGGAGGAGCACCGCGCCCTGCTCGTCGTCTACCTGACGCACGCGCCCGCGAGCTGCTCCCCCGTCGACCTGGCCCGGGCCGCCGTCGAGGCCGGCGCGGACGTCCTCGAACTGGGCATCCCCACGCCGTCCACGAGGCCGCGCGGCGAGGAGGTGGGCGCCTCCTTCCGGCGTGCCGCCGGCACGGCCCCCGAACGCTCCTGGGAGACGCTGCGCCGGCTGCGTGAGGCGCTTCCCCACACCCCGCTGCTGCCCCTGGTCTACCCGGAGACCTCCGGCGACCTCGGCTGGGACGCGCTGCTGGGCGAGGCCACCGCGGCCGGGGCGGACGGCCTGGTGCTGACCCGGCCCTGGCACGACGACGGACTGGAGAGGGTCGCCGCGGCCGGCGTGAGCGCGGTGCCGGTGCTGCCGGCGACCGCGGACCCGGACGAGGTGGCACGGGCCGAGGAAGCGGCCGCCCACCTCACCTACCGCGCCCTGTCCGACCGCACCGGTGGACGGCTGGACCCGCGGGCGGCGCGGCGGCGTGCGCGGGAACTCGCGCGGGGGGCGTCCGCACCGTTCCTCGTGGGCTTCGGCGTCAGCACCCCGCGGGACGTCGCCGCCCTGGCCCCGCACGCCGCCGGGGTGGTCGTCGGCAGCGAGGCGATCCGCGTGCTGCGGACCGCCTCCCCCCGCACCCGGGAACAGGAACTGCGCGCGGCGGTGCGCGCCTGGCGGGAGGCGACCCACCGCCCGCCGGCGGACCCGCCGGTGAAGGAGCGATGACATGCGAGCGGACATCGTTGGCGGAGGCCCGGCGGGCCTCCTGACCGCCGTCCTCCTGCGGCGCCGCGGCGTCGCCGACGACGTGCGGGTCCTCGAACGGCACCCGGCGGGCACCACGTACGGCTGGGGCGTCGTCTTCCCCGAGGGCGCGCTGGACCGGCTGGCCCGGGCCGCGCCCGACATCCACGCGGACGTCCTCGCCGCGGGCACGACGTGGACCCACATCGACGTCCGCCACCGGGGCTTCCGGCGCCGGGTCAACGGCAACCGGTTCCACGGGATCCCCCGCACCGCGCTGCTGGAGATCCTGCAGCGCGCGGCGGCGGACGCGGGCGTGCGCCTGACGTTCGGACACACCGTCGAGGACCCGGCCGGACACCCGGACGCCGATCTGGTCGTGGGCGCGGACGGAGTGCGCTCCGCGGTCCGCGAGGCGCACCGGGACCGCTTCCGGCCCGTCCTGGAGGAGTCGGAGTTCGTGTACGCCTGGTTGGGGACCGACCGGGTCTTCCACGACTTCACCTACGTCTTCCGCGACACGCCCTGGGGGGTCTTCCGGGCGTACGCCTACCCCTCCGGCCGGCCCTGGAGTTCCCTGATCGTCCACGTCTCGCCCGAGACGTGGCGGGAGTCGGGCCTGGCGGAGGCGGGGGAGGAGGAGTCCGCCCGCCTGTGCGAGCGGGTCTTCGCGCGGGACCTGGAGGGCGCCGCGGTCCTGACGAAGGGCTCGCCGTGGCAGCGGTTCCCGCACCTGCGGTGCGCCCGCTGGCACCACGGCCGCACGGTGCTGGTCGGCGACGCCGCCCACACCGCCCACTGGTCGATCGGATCGGGCACCCGGCTCGCCGTCGAGGACGCCATCGCCCTGACCGAGGAGCTGGCCGCCCGTCCCGGACGGATCGAGGGCGCCCTGGCCGCGTTCGAACGGACCCGCCGGCCGCGGGTGGAGAAGTTCCAGGCCGCGGCCCGCCGCTCCGAGCGGTACTTCGAGAAGACGCCGCGCTACCTCGACTTCGAACCGTCGCAGTTCGCCTACCAGCTGACGGCCCGTTCGTGGCGGATCAGGCACTCGGACATCGCGCGCCGGGACCCGGACTTCGTCTCCGCCTACGACGCCTGGTTCCACGGCCGGGCGACGGGGGAACCGGTCGAGGTCGCCCCCTCCCCGGCCTTCGCCCCCCTGCGGGTGGGCTCCCTCGTCCTGCCCAACCGGATCGTCACCCTGACCGGCGCCCGGGGCGCCGCGCTGGCCCTCGTCGCCCCGTCCGCCGCGACCCCGGTCCCCGCGCCGCCCGGCGGGTGCGCCGTGGCGGGCCTGCGGGTGCCGGTCCTGAAGGACCCCGGCGGCTACACCGCGCTGGCCGAACGGGCCCGGGCCGCGGGGTACGGCCTGGTGCTCCTGGACCCCTCCACGGACCCCGAGGCCGGCCTGGCCGCGCTGAAGGAGCTGCGCGCCCGGTGGCCGGCGGACCTGCCCGTGGCCGCCGCGCTGCCCGAGCCGCACGGGACGGACGAGGCCGGCGAGGCCCGCGACGAAGCCGAACTCGTCGCCCTGGCGCGCCGGTCGGCCGCCACGGGAGCGGACGCGCTGCTCGTGGCCGGCGTCCGGCTCGCGGACGCCGTGCGCAACGAGGGCGGGGTCACGGTCTGGGTCGACGGCGGCGCCCGCACCCGGGACGACGTCGACACGGTCGTGGCGGCCGGGTGGGCGGACGCCTGCGTGCTTCATCCGACGACTCCCGAGACGGTGGAGAGGGAAAGTGGAGTACTGGAACAAGAAGACTGAGACCATGCCGCGCCGGGAGCTGAGGGCCTGGCAGTGGCGCAAGCTCAGCCGGAGCCTGGACCATGCCCGGGAGAACTCGGTCTTCTGGGGCGAGCGGCTGCCCGACGGGATCACCTCGCTGGAGGACTTCACCGAGCGGGTCCCGCTGCTGTACAAGTCCGACCTCGTCGCGGCCCAGCAAACCGCCCCGCCCTACGGCACGCTGCCCTCCGTCGATCCCGCGCTGGCCATCCGCCACCACCAGACCAGCGGGACGAGCGGCGCGCCGCCGGTGCGCACCTTCGACACGACGCGTGACTGGGTCTGGGGCGCGGACATGTGGTGCACCGCGCTGTACGGCATGGGAGCGCGGCCCCGGCACAAGGCCATGCTGGCCTTCGGCTACGGCCTGTTCATCGGCTTCTGGGGCATGCACTACGGACTCGAACGCCTGGGCTGCACGGTGGTGCCCACCGGCTCCATGGACTCCCGCAGCAGGATCCGGCTGCTGGTCGAGCAGCGGATCGAGTTCCTGGCCTGCACGCCGACCTACGCGCTGCGCCTGATCGAGACGGCGCGGGAGATGGGCGTCGACCTCGCGAAGGAGGCCAACGTCCGGCTCCTGGTGGCGGCCGCCGAGCCCCGGCCGGAGAAGACCGACCGGGTCATCTCGGAGGCCTTCGACGCCCCGGTCCACAACGTCGCCGGCATGACCGAGCTGGGCACGCTGAACATCTTCGAGTGTCCCGCCCGCCCCGGAGCCAACCACATCATCGAGACCGGCGTGCTCGAGGAGGTGCTGCACCCCGAGACGAAGGAGCCCGTGGGCTACGGCGAGCGGGGCGTGCGGGTGATGACGGGGCTCGGCCGCGAGGGGATCCAGATCTTCCGCTACTGGACGGACGACCTGGTGGTGAAGCGGCCCTGGTACGAGTGCGGCTGCGGCCGCACCTGGGACTGGTTCGACCGCGGGATCCTCGGGCGCACCGACGAGATGCGCAAGATCCGCGGCGTCTCCATCACCCCGCTGATGGTGGAGGACGTCCTGCGCGGTTTCGGCGAGGTCAGCGAGTTCCAGACCGTCCTGCGCACGGACCGGGGACTGGACGTCGTCGTCATCCGGGTCGAACCGCGGGACGCGCCCGGCGTCGACACCGCGTCGCTGGGCGCGCGTATCAGCACCGGGATGAAGGAGCAGATCGGGTTGCGGCCGGAGGTGGAAGTGGTGGCCCCCGGCAGCCTCCCCCGATTCGAGGTCAAGGCGAAGAGGTTCCATGATGAACGGGCAGGCTGAACTCACCGCGCGGCAGGAGCAGCAGCTCAGGGACTGCTACGCGCAACTGGCGCGGATCGCCGGGACCGTCGAGGTGCCCGGCGTGCTCGCCGCCGCCAGGGCGGCGCTGGCCGAACTCCACGCGGCGCTGGAGGGCCAGGCGTTGGAGTTCGAGTTCCACTCCGACCGCTTCTCCTGAGGAGGCGGCCCCGGCCGGGGCACGGCCGCACCCGGCCGGACGCGGGAGGCCGAGCCCCCGGACCGTCGCAGACAGCATTCCAGAAGGTGCGCCGCCTCCCCGTCCGGCGCAAGGATCGCCGTGACCCGACAGGTGGCTTGTTTTCGTACGCAAGGGAGCGCCGACTGTGGCAACACCTACCACGCACAGATCGGGCGGGGGGCCCGTCGAGAGGGCGAGGGTTCCCGCCCTCGACGGACTGCGGGGGCTGTGCGCCCTGGCCGTCCTCGTCTTCCACGTGTCCTACAGCTCGGGGGTGATGCACCACTACTCCGACCCGCGTGAGGACGTCTGGGGCTACCTCACCGCCGGAATGGGCGTCTTCCTGCCGCCGTTCTTCGTGCTGTCGGGCCTCATGCTGTACCTGCCGTTCGCCCGGCGGACGCTGATCGACTCCGCCCCCAAGCCCCCGCTGCTGCCCTTCCTGTGGCGGCGCGTCCTGCGTATCGTCCCGGCCTTCTGGCTGGTCACCGTCGTGGTGATCGTGGCGCTCAACTACGACAAGATCGACGGCCCCTGGTACGTCCTGCGGCCACTGCTGATGATCCACTTCTTCGTGCGCACCGAGTGGATCATCGGCCTCGACCCCACCTGGACCGTGCCCGCGGAGATGGTGTTCTACCTGTCGCTGCCGGCCGTCGCCTGGATCGCCCACCGGCTCGCGCGCCGCGTCGAGGACCCGGCACGGCGGATGCGTCGCATGTTCTGGCCCATAGCCGTGCTCGTCCTGGTCGGCGCCGGCTGGACCGCGTACTGCTTCCTGCCGGCCATGGCCGCCGACGTGTGGTACCTGAACTTCTTCCCGTTCGGCTACGTGGGCTTCTTCGCGGGCGGCATGGCGCTGGCGGTGCTCACCGCGTACGGCGAGGCCACCGGCCGCACCCCCGCCCTCTACCGCGCCGCGGCCCGGCGTCCCCTGGCGTTCTGGGCCGCGGCCGCGGTCGCCTACGCGCTCAACGTCCCGCAGCCGTTCGGCCGTCCGGGCACGGGCGACTGGGGCGCGCTGGCCCAGCAGATGGTCCTGCACGTGCTGTTCTTCGTCTTCGCCGTGTTGCTGGTCATCCCGGTCGTTGCCCCGGGGGCGCGCTCCCGGACGGTGGACGCGGTGCTCACCAACCGCCCGATGGTCTTCCTCGGCCGTATCTCGTACGGCATCTACCTGTGGCACGTCTTCTTCATCCACGTGGTCCTGCAGAACGGCTGGATCTTCGGCACGACGGCCGTGCCGGACGCCGTGCTCCGCGGCCAGGTCGGCTTCTGGCCCATGGTCGTCGTCTCGCTGGCCGGCTCCGTCGTCGCCGCCTCGATCAGCTTCTACGCCCTGGAGCAGCCGATCAGCAGGAGGCTGCGCACGCTCTTCGACCGGCCGGCGCCGCCCGCGGACGTCCCGCCTCGGTCCGAGCCCGGCGCGGCCGAGCCCAGGGTGCTGACGAAGGCCTGACCCCATCGCCCCGGAGACCGGGGAGGAGCTGTGCGGCCGGACGGCGACCCGCCGTCCGGCCGCGGCGTTCTCCCGCCCGCGCCGCGACCGGCGGACGGTGCCGGAGGCAGGGAGGGCGGTTCCGGAGACAGGAAGGGCGGTGCCGAGGCGGGGAGGGCGGGGGCCGGGGGGAGTGGGCGGGACGGCACGGGACCCACCCGCGGCCCCGGGAACGGCGACGGGGGCGGGTCGGAGCGCGGAACACGCGCTCCGACCCGCCCCCGCAGAGGCGGCCTCCCGGCCTGCCGGTCAGTTCAGCGAGCGGACGAAGGCACGGACGTCCCCGACCAGCAGTTCGGGTTGCTCCATCGCGGCGAAGTGGCCGCCCCTGTCGAACTCGCTCCAGTGGGTGAGCGTGGGCAGCAGCGGTTCGGCCCACCGGCGGATCGGCAGCACCACGTCACGCGGGAAGACCGCGACGCCGACGGGCATCTCCAGCCGCCAGGGCCCGCCCCACGTCCGCACGAAGGCCTCGTCGCCGTGCGCGGACTCGTAGTACAGCTGGGCGCTGGAGCCCGCGGTGCCGGTGAACCAGTAGATCGAGGCGTTGGTGAGCAGGTGGTCGCGGCCGACGGCGTCCTCGGGGACCTTGTCGGCGGCGGACCACTCCTTGAACTTCTCGACGATCCAGGCGAGCTGGCCCACCGGGGAGTCGGTCAGCCCGTAGGAGAGGGTCTGGGGGCGGGTGGACTGTATCCGCTGCCACCCCATGCCGTCCTGCTGGAACCGGCCGGCGAACTCCAGCCGCGCCAGGTCGGCCGCGTCCAGGCCCTCGAACGCCTCCGGTTCCCGCGGCGGGAAGGTGGCGAACATGTTCACGTGGACGCCGGCGACGTGCTCCGGGTCGGCGAGCCCCAGCTCCAGGGAGATCGCCATGCCCCAGTCGCTCCCCTGGGCGACGTAGCGCCCGTAGCCCAGCCGGCTCATCAGCTCGGCCCAGGCGCGGGCGACGCGGCGGGTGTCCCAGCCCGCCCGGCCGGTGGGGCCGGAGAACCCGTAGCCGGGGATCGAGGGGATGACGAGGTGGAAGGCGTCGGCGGGGTCGCCGCCGTGCGCCGCCGGATCGGTCAGCGGGCCGATCACGTCGAGGAACTCGGCCACCGAGCCCGGCCAGCCGTGGGTGACGATCAGCGGCGTGGCGTCCGGCTCGGGGGACCTCACGTGCAGGAAGTGGACGTCCACGCCGTCGATCTCGGTGATGAACTGGGGGTACCGGTTGAGCCGCTCCTCGGCGGCCCGCCAGTCGAAGCCGGAACGCCAGTACTCGGCCAGTTCCCTGAGGTACTCCACCGGAACTCCCCGGGACCAGCCGGAGTCCGGGATCTCCCCCTTGGGCCATCGGGTGCGTGCGATGCGTTCCCGCAGGTCGTCCAGGTCGGCCTGCGGTACCTCGATGCGGAAAGGACGCATGGCGGAAAAGCCTCTCGTCGTGCGCGGGCGGCCCGACCGCCCGCGGGGTGTCAGTGGTGGGCGGCGGGCACGCGGGCCCGCGGCATCGCGGCCCCGCCGCCGGTACGGCGCCGGGCGCGCAGCACCCTCAGGAACGTGCGCGGCCGCAGCAGGGCCTGCGGGGGGTCGACGAGTCCCGCGACGCGGATGAAGGCCCGGCTCAGCTCCGGGTCGTGCACGGCGGCGTCCTGGAGCATGGCGACGTACGCGTTGATCGCCCTGACCTTGGGCGTGCGGCGGCCGGCGACTCCGCTGTAGCCGAGGTCCGACCCCGCGGCCAGCTCCCAGGGCGCCTTGATGCCGGTCGCGACGCCCCGGAAGAACGCGGCGGCCCGCGGTACGGGGTCCCGCTCCAGGTGCCGCCGCAGTTCCAGTGCCTCCAGGGCGGCGACCGTCATGCCCTGCGCGTAGACGGGGTTGAAGCTGCACACGGCGTCGCCCATGACCAGCAGCCCCCGCGGAAAGCGCCGCAGGCGCTCGTAGTGGCGCCAGACGCTCGCCGGATAGCGGAACATCACCGGGTCGTCGAGCGGTTCGCCGTCGACGATCGCCTCGTGGATGTCCGGCACGGGCAGGGAGCGGGCGTACTCGAGGAAACCCTCCGGGTCCGTCGGCGGGTGGTCCCCGAGGATGCCGGTGAGGGAGAGCTCGTACTGGTCGCCGGTGCCGGGCACCCGGTAGAACAGGCCGCCGCGCGGGTGCCCGGGGGTGGCCGCCGGGATGATCGCCTGGCCGTCGCCCAGCGGGTCCCGGCTCAGGCGGTAGTGCCGGGTGGTGTACGCCAGGTCGATCCCGATCCGCTCCTCCTCGGGGCGCTCGTAGCCGAGTTCCTCCAGCCACACCGGGGTGCGGGAGCCGCGCCCGGTGGTGTCGACCACCAGGTCGGCGTCGAGGGTGCGCGGGGCGCCGCCCGCCGCGCGGGCCTGGACGCGCGCGCCGGTGATCCGGGTCCGGTCGGCGGTGGCCTCCAGCCCCAGGATGTCGTGCTCTTCCAGGAAGCGGACGGTGGGGATCGCCTGCACGCGGCGGCGCACCCGCTCCTCCAGGACGGGTCGGGTGGCCGGTATGGAGACGAGCCCGGTCTCCACGGGCGCGATGCGCCTGCCGTTGAAGTACCAGTGGCAGTCGCGGCCGAAGTCGCCGGGTTCGGCGCCCGCGGCCCTCATGTCCTCCGTGAGTCCCGGGAACAGCTCCTCCAGCACCTGCTGCCCGCGACCCACCAGGCCGTGGGCGTGACGGCCGTGCGGCACGCCGCGGCGCGGGCCGGCGGTGTCCACGAGCCGGTCGCGGTCGACCAGCAGGACCTCCGCGTGGTGGTCGGAGAGTACGCGTGCGGCGAGGAGGCCCGCCATGCTGCCACCGAGCACCACCGCCCGGCTGTCGGCCGTCTTGCCCACTTGTGCTTCACCTCTTCGGAGACGGGTCGGGTCAGGGAGTGTCGCGGGGGGTGTTCTGGTAGGCGGCGATGAACCAGTCGCCGTCCCGCTTGGTCAGGACCCAGATGGCCCGGACGGCGCGCTCCGGGGCGACCTCGGTCTCCCCGGGCGCCAGGATTCCGCCCTGGGTGATGACGACGGCGTTCTCGGGGGAGAGGAACTTCACCGCGAGCGGGGTGCCGGTGACCTGCGTGCCCTTGTACGGTCCGGCGAACGCCGCCGTCATGAAGGCGGCGATGCGCTCGCGCCCGGTCTCGTGGACGCCGGGCAGCACCATGGTGCCGTCCTCGGTGAAGACCTCGGAGAAGGCGGTGCCGTCCTGCGCGGCCCAGGCGGCGATGACGCGTCGCGGCACCGCGGCGACGGCGGCGGCGTCGTCGGCCAGGGCGGAGGGGGTCTCGTGGACGGTGGCGGTCATGTTGGTTCTCCCTGTGTCCGGGGTGGATGGGTACGCGCCCGCGTGCCGCCGCGGGCGGCGGCGGGCGTCAGGAGGGAAGTTCGACGGAGAGCGCGTGGCGGAAGACGTCGCGCGGGTCGTAGCTCTTCTTGACCCTCTGCAGGCGCGCGTAGTTGTCCTTGTAGTAGAGGGTCTGCCAGCCGGTGCCGGAGGTGTTCCAGGCGGGATCGGCCAGGTCCGCGTCGGGGTAGCTGATGTAGGAGCCGTCGTTGACCTCGTCCGGCAGGGGGACGCCGCCGGTCTCGGCGTACACGTCGCGGTAGAAGGAGCGGACCCAGGCGATGTGCAGGTCGTCCTCGTCCGGGGAGGTCCACGCCCCGGTGGAGTAGGAGGCCTTCAGGACCGAGTCGCGCTGGGCCACCGCGGTGGCGTCGGGGGCGACCGCGTTGACCCGGCCGCCGAACCCGGTCAGCACCAGGCAGGCCATGGGGTTGCGGTAGTCGGGGTCCGTCAGGTGGCGGTGGACGGCGGCCAACTGGTGGGGGGTGAAGCCGCGGCGCAGGTAACCGGCCTTGTTCTTGTAGCGGCCCCGGGGGTCGCTGGGCCAGCTGTAGGAGGGCATCCAGGTGTCCATCCAGGACACCACCTGCTCCTGGACCGACACCGGGCCGGTGCCGGAGGTCACCGCGGCGAGGTGCTCCGCCATCAGGTCGGCCGCTCCCGGCACGTCCTCGTCGACGACCGCGGTCATGAAGAACGTCCCGGCGGACCGGTGCAGGACGACGAGGTTGCTCCACAGGTGGCGCGCGGGGGAGTCGGGCGCGCTGTTCTTCTCGTACCAGGAGGCGTAGTTCACCAGGAGCCGGGTGAAGGACTCCTCGTCCAGCGAGTCCCACGACCAGGTGACGTCGGCGCGGCGCATCCGCCGGGGAGCTCGCGGCAGGGCCCGTCCGGGAGAGGTCGGGGCGTCGCCGGGGCTGCGCAGCCAGAAGCGGGTGACCACGCCGAAGTTGCCGCCGCCGCCCCCGGTGTGGGCCCACCACAGGTCGTGGTGCGGATCGTCGGGCTCGCGGGTGGCCACGACCACGCGGACGGTGCCGGACTCGTCGACGGTGACGACCTCGACGGCGTGGAGGTGGTCGACGACCAGGCCGTCGCGCCGCGAGAGGTGCCCGTACCCCCCGCCGCAGACGTGGCCGCCGACACCGACCTCGAAGCAGGTGCCGGCCGGGACGGTCACGCCCCACCCGTCGTGCAGCCGCCGGTAGACCCGGTCGAGGGTGGCGCCGCCCTCGACGGCGAAGGCGCGCATGTCCTCGTCGTAGGAGACGGCCGCCATCGGCGACAGGTCCAGGAGCACCCGGATGTCCGGGGAGGCGGTGAAGTCCTCGAAGCAGTGGCCGCCGCTGCGCACGGCGATCCGGCGGCCGGTGTCGACGGCGTCCTGGACGGCTGCGGCGACCTCGTCGGTGGTGCGCACGAGTCGGACGCACTCCGGCCGCCCGGTGAAGCGGTGGTTGTACCCCTCCACCAGGTCCGGGTAGCGGGCGTCCTGGGGGGTGACGGTCTCCCCGAGGCTCTCATCGGACATGGACGGACTCCTCCCGCGGCACGTTGTGCCTAGAAGGTCACACCCGCCGGGCGGCCGTCACATCTCCCAGGGTGCGGTGTTGGCCGTCCCGGCCTCGGCGTCCTCCGGCGCGGGTGCCCCTACCGGTCGCCGGGCAGGTCGCGCCCGGCCGTCCCGGGCCGCGGCGCCTCCTCCGCCAGGGCCCGGTGGCCCCGCGCGCCGAGCTCCAGGAGCAACCCGAGCTCGACGGGCACGGTGTCGTCCCCCGCGTGCAGTGTCCGGGCCACCGCGCGCAGGCCCGCGACGGTCCGGTCGACGGCGTCGGCGACCGGACCGGCGTTGTGGGCGAGTAGATCGCTGCCGAGCACGGGGTCGGCTCCCGCGGCCGCGACGGCCGAGGACAACTCGTCCCCGGCCAGGCGGAGCAGTTCCGGACCGGCCCCGGCGAGGTTCGCGGCGAGCACGGCCGCGACCACGTAGGGCAGGTGGAGGACGGCCGCCACGGCCCGATCGTGCGCGTCCGGCGTCATGTCGAGGCGGACCGCGCCGCACAACTCCACCAGCGCGGCGACGGTCTCCAGGGCCCACGCGGGGGTGGTCTCGTACGGGCACAGGACCCAGGGGCGCCCGGCGAACCGGGTGGCGTCGGCGCCGGCCCGGCCCGGCGCGTCCGGGCCGGCCAGCGGATGGCCGGGCACGTAGCCCTTCAGGTCGCAGCCGCGCAGCTCCGCCTCGGCGCTGACGATCTCCTTCGTGCCGGCGGTGTCGGTGTAGACGTGGCCCAGCCCCCTGGCCTGCGCCGTGTGCAGGGCGTCGACGACCTCGGAGGGCGGGGTGGCGACGACGACCAGGTCGGCGGGCGGGCCGGCCGCGGTCCAGGGGGTCCCCGACCCGAGGGCCGCCGCCTCGGTGACGGCCTCCGGGTCCCGGTCGACCAGGGTGACCTCGACGCCCCCGGCGGTGAGGGCGAGGGCCACGGAGGTGCCCGTGACGCCGCAGCCGACGATGACGGCGGTGCGCGGGACGGCGGTGGTCACGGGGCCTCCTGGTGGTGCTCGGGGGTGGGGCGGGCGCGGTGGTCGCCGACGCGTCAGCGGTCACGGCGCGGGTGGCCGAACTGGCCGGGCGCGCGGCCCGCGCCGGCCGGACCGCGGTAGGCCTGGGCGATGTCCAGCCAGCGCTCGGCCTCGGCGCCGGTGGCGGTGAGGGAGAGGTCGTCACGGTGGCGGCGCCGGGTGACCAGCAGGCAGAAGTCGTGCGCCGGACCGGTGATCCTGTTCCCGGCGTCCTCGGGGCCGTGGGCCCACACCTCGCCGGCCGGGGAGGTCACCTCGATGCGGAAGGGGTCGGCCGGCGGGGTCAGCCCGCGCGAGAGGTAGCCGAAGTCGCGGGTGAGGAAGGCGAACCGGACGAGGTGGCGCAGCCGCTCGGTGGGCTCGCGGCGCGCGCCGAGCGCGTCGGCGATGTCCTGCCCGTGGCCGAAGATCTCCATGATCCCGGCGGAGGCGAGAACGGCGGGCGGCAGCGGGTTGACCAGCCACGGCACGGTCCGGTCCTCGGGCACGGCGGCGAGGGCGTCGACGGAGCTCTGTCCGAGGGCGCGGAAGCGGGCCAGCAGTTGGGCGGGCGGGAACCGGTTGAACTGCCGCAGGGCGGCGTTCACGGCGCCGTCGAAGTCGCCGGAGGCGCCTTCGGCGATCTTCGCGAAGGCCGCGGGGTCGGAGGCGGCGGTGCCGGCCAGGTGGAAGATGAAGGTCAGGTGGGCGATCTGGTCGGCGATGCTCCAGCCGGGCGCGGGGGTCGGGGTGTTCCAGGCGTCCTCGTCCAGCCCTTCGACCAGGCGGGCGGTCTCCTCGATGTCGGCGGTCAGGTCCTTCAGAACGTCGTTCAGGGTGCTCATGGTCGTGCTCTCCTTCGGTGGGGTCGGATCAGTGCGGGCGGGACGGGACGGGTGGTGCGGGCCGGGACGGGTCCGGGAGCGTGAGGCGGTCGCCGGCACGGACGGCGGCGGTGAGCGCCGCCCAGGAGGCGAGTTCGACCAGCTCCCGGTCGCCGGGGTGGACGGCGCGGAACGCGTCGAGGTCCGCGTCGGTGATCTGGTAGGGGGCGAGGGCGACGAGGAGGGCCAGGCGGACCGCGGGCAGGTGCCCGGCCGCATGGCCGGCGCCGACCTCCTCCAGCCAGGCGCGGCCGGGGCCGGGCGCGGCGCCGTCGCGCGCGGCGAGTTCGGCGCGCACGCTCTCGCGCACGGGTCGGGGGATCCAGCGCTCGGCGGCCCTGTCGACGGCGGCGACGGCTCGGGCCAGCGCGCCGGCGACGGAGGGGCTTGCCTCGGCCCAGCCGAGCTCCGCGGGCAGCGGGGCCGCCGGCAGCAGGTCGAGGGCGGCGCCGGGCGTCACGGCCGTGCCGGCGTCGGGGCGCATGGCCCGGGCGACCGATCGCATCACCGGGCCGCGGCCGGCGGTCGGCGTGGCGGCGGGGACGGGCGAGTCCGGCAGGAACAGTCGGACCATGCGGTTGAGGTAGTGGAAGGTGACGGCGGTGCCGAGCAGTTCGGCGGCCTCGCCGGCGCCGGGGGAACCGGGGGGCTCGGAGGCGCCGGCGCGGGCCCGGCCGACGAGGGCGCGGAGCCCGTCGTCCTCCTCGGCGGGCAGGGTGTCGAGCTTGGCCTGGTGGACCGCGACGCAGTACGGGCAGTCGTTGGCCCGGGACACCGCGGTGGCGACGGCCTCCTTGGCGGCCCGGCTCGCCCGCCCCTCGGCCAGCAGCGTCTCGCGCAGCATCAGCCAGCAGGCGGCCAGGGTCTCGGGGGCCGGCGAGTGCAGCGCCAGGGGTGGCGCGACGATCCCGAACTCGCGCCGGGCCCGGTCGTAGACCTCGGCCACCAGGCCCCGGGCCCCGGCGTGCGGGACGGCCCGGACGTGCCGGATCTGCCGGAGGGATCCTCTCAGCACTGTTCTCACCAGCGGTCGCACCGCCGCCTCCTGGTTCCTCTTCGAGTTGCGTGGAGCAACTGATCGGTCATGGGAAAGTTCTGTGGAGCAACCGACCGGTCGGCGCGGAGCCGAGCGGAAGCGGTCAGGCCCGCGCCGGCTGCTCCCGCCGCAGCAGGGGCAGGACGCCCTTGCGCCCGCCGGTCCGGCCGTTGGGGGCCGGGGCGCCGTAGGTGACCGCCACGCCCCTGAGCCGGGCGGACGCCACGATGCCGGGGATCGCGCGCTCGGCGATCGCCGCGATGGTCATCGCCGGGTTGACGGTGAGGGCGCAGGGGACGGCGGAGCCGTCGGTGACGAAGATGCCGGGGTGGCCGCGGAGTTCGTTGCGGTCGTCGAGCGCGGAGGTGTGGGGGTCGTCGCCCATCCGGCAGGAGGCCAGCGGGTGCACGGTGTAGGCGCCGACCAGGTCGTTGGTCCACGGCATCACCTTGGCCAGGCCGTCCTTCTCCAGGATCTCCTTCACGTCGGCGTCGGACTGCCGCCAGCCGCGCCAGGTGTTCTCCGTCGGCCGGTACGTCAGGTTGCCCCGCCCGAGCATCTGCTGGGAGATGCGGTGCGCGTTGCCGGTCGCCGGCGGCGGGCCGAAGACGCCCTCGTTGTCGTCCTCGGTCATGGAGAAGATGGTGAGCCAGGACTTCCAGTTCCTCAGGATCTCCTTCTTCTCCCTGCCGAACCAGGTGGGGCCGGTCGCGTCGGGCGCCTGGGCGAGGATCGTCCCCAGGCCCGGCGGGAAGTAGAGCTGTTCCAGCGAGTAGCGGGAATACTCGGGCAGCGATCCGTCGAGCCTGTCCCAACTGGCCACGGTGGGGCCCTTGCCGATCGCGTTGGCGCCGTAGGGCGGCAGCCCCTCGCCGCGGGACAGGCCCAGCAGTTCGGCGACCTTGTCCTCGTTGAGGACGGCGGTGTTGAGGCGCTCGCCGTTGCCGGAGAAGTACCGCCCCACGGCGTGCGGCATCCTGCCCAGGTGCGCCTCGCTGCGTTGGAGGATGACGGGGGTCGCGCCGGCGCCGGCGGCCATCACGACGATCTTCGCCTCGATCACGCCGGAGCCGTTCTGCAGGCGGTAGTCCTCGTCGTGGACGATGGTGTAGTGGACCCGGTAGCCGCCCTCCGCGGTCCGCGTCAGGTACTGAACCTCGTGCAGGGGGCGGATCTCGGCGCCGTGGGCGACGGCGGCCGGCAGGTAGTTGGCCGTCAGCGACTGCTTCGCCTCGAAGCGGCACCCGGCCATCATGAAGTTGCAGTTGACGCACTTGGCGTTGTCGATCGCGGCGGCCAGCGGGTTCGCGGTGCGTCCGGCCCGGTGGCAGGCCGCCGCCCACAGCCCTCCCGCGTAGGAGGCGTCGCTCCAGCCCTGCCTGCTGACCGAGAGTGACTCCTCGACCCGGTCGTACCACGGATCGAGGGTGTCGCGGCTGATGGAGCCGGGCCACATGCGGCGGCCGATGCTGCCCCTTCGGTCGAAGACGAATCTCGGGGCACGGGGCATGGCCGCGAAGTAGACGACGCTGCCGCCGCCGACGCAGTTGCCGCCCAGCACGCTCATGCCGTCGCCGACGACGAAGTCGAAGATCCGCGTGTAGGACGAGCCGAGCTTGTAGTCGTGCTCGAAATCCTTGCTCTCCAGCCAGGGACCGCGCTCCAGCACGGTCACCTTGGCTCCGCCCGCGGCCAGGTGGTAGGCGGCGATGGCGCCGCCGAAGCCGCTGCCGATCACCAGGACGTCGGTGCGCTCGATGGCGGCGCTCATGCCGGGCTCCCCGAGGGTGTGGTGGACGGGTGCAGTCGGGCCAGTTCGCGGCCGTAGCCGAAGTTCTGGAAGCGCCACAGGCCGTCGGCGTCGGGCCGGGTGATGCCCATGGCCGCCAGCCCCGGGTGGCCGTCCCGCAGCGCGTCCGCGGTGTGCAGGTGCGCGGCCGAGTCGAAGGCCATGGTGCAGAACAGGGACAGGAGCACCCAGAACTCCTTCTCGGGGTGGCCGGGGCGGGTCAGCCGCGCGACCAGTTCCGTGCGGTCCTCGAACTCCAGGGCCACGAACGGGGGGACCTCCGGGTCGAGCTCCAGGCCGACCTCCTCGGCGTAGGCCCGGGCGTGCTCGTTGACGCGCCGCGCCAGGTCGTCGAGGCCGTCGCTGATGCCGGTGGCGTCCCAGCGCAGCAGTTCCAGTGCTCCCGCGGCGACCGCGCCGCCTCCTGGGGCGGCGCCGGCGACGGCCCGGTCGCCCGGCCAGCGCTTCTCTCCCGGGACGATCGTGTCCGCGTAGGCCTCGAGGGTGAGCGACGCGTCGTCGGCCGCGTCCCTCGTCCGCGCGGCTGCTTCTTCTCGCTGCAACTCGACCTCCGTGGGTGGGGTGGGTTGGGGGCCGCCCGATGGCGTGGGAAGGACGCTAGGACCTGTGAGTCTTTTCAAGCAACTGATTCTCCCGGTTCAGGAGAACAAGAGAGTCCTTTCATGCAACTAGCCGGAGTCGAAGCGGCGCCCGCATCGCCTCGACAAAAAAAACAGGACGACCGCTATGCTCTCCGCGGACATGCTGCCTGTCCGCAGCTCCAGTTATCCGACGGGAATTTGAACGGCGTACCGGAACGCATTTCAATCTCACTTCGGGGGGAAAGTTGGAAAGCACCGACAGAACCCTGGAACTACCGTCCAACTTCACGCACAGGGTACGAGTCGCGGATCTCCTGCCGGCCGACTCGCCGCGTCTGGGCGGCATCGACGAAGCCCATGTGCGACGACTTGCCGAAATATACGCGACACTGCCGCCCGTCCTCGTCCACCGCGCGACGATGCGCGTGGTCGACGGAATGCACCGCATGGCGGCGGCGGACTTGAAGGGACTGGAGACCGTCGAGGTGCAGTACTTCGACGGCGCCGAGGAGGAGTCCTTCCTGCGCGCGGTCGCGGCCAACGTCTCCCACGGGCTGCCACTGTCGACCGAGGACCGCAAGGCGGCGGCCCTGCGGATCCTGGGCACGCACCCGCACCTGTCGGACCGCGCCATCGCGACCTGCGCCGGCCTGGACGCCAAGACCGTGGCCGCCATCCGGCGGCGTTCAGCCGCGGAATCTCCCCGGTCGAACACGCGCACGGGCACCGACGGCAGGGTCCACCCACTGGACCGCACCGCCGAGCGGATGCGCGCCGCGGAGTTGATGACCAGCCGTCCGGACCTCCCGCTGCGGGCCATCGTCAAGGAGACCGGTCTCTCGCTCGGCACCGCGCACGACGTGCGGCAGCGACTGTTGAGGGGCGAGTCGCCGGTGCCCCCCGGACGCCGCGGCCGGGGCGGGGCGCCCGCGCCGGCCCCGGCCGACGCCGCGGCGCCGCCCGGTCCGACGCGTCCCGCGGACGGCCCAAGGCCCCGGCCGGCCGGGCTCGCGGCGGGAACCCCCGGCCCGGTCGGCCGGACCCGCCACTCCTTGGAGACGCTGCGCAGGCTCGCCGCCGACCCGTCCCTGCGCCACTCGGAGTCCGGCCGTCACCTGCTGCGCTGGCTGCACACGCACTTCGTCGTGGACGACGCCTGGCGGCAGCAGGCCGACGCCGTTCCGGCCCACTGCACCGCCACCGTGGCCGAACTCGCCCTGCAGTGCTCCCACACCTGGCGGAGATTCGCCGAGGAACTCTCCCGACGGCGACTCACCGATCTGACACCCGCCCCGGCGCCGCGTGCGACTTCGGGAAATCGAAACTGACGCCACTCAACGACAGGGGGAAATGGTGACAACCGCCATCGAGCGCGCCGTCCGCCGGGTTATCGACGACATGCACGCCAACCTCGGTCAGGAAATCACCATCGACGACATGGCGCGCACCGCCATGTTCAGCAAGTTCCACTTCACCCGGGTGTTCAGGGAAGTGACGGGAACCTCCCCGGGGCGTTTCCTGTCCGCGCTGAGACTGCAGGAGGCCAAACGCCTGCTGCTCGAAACCGATTACAGCGTGGCCGACATCAGCAGTCAGGTGGGATACAGCAGCGTCGGCACGTTCAGTTCACGTTTCAAGGCCTGCGTGGGCGTCTCCCCGAGCATGTTCCGGGCCATGGGCGGATTCACCCCCGAAGTCGGCCGGGAGGAACCGCCCGCGTCCGCCGGATCCCCGCCGCGCGCCACCTTGCGGGGCCGCGTCCAGCTCCCGGAGGACCGTTCCCCCGGATACTGCTTCGTCGGTCTCTTCCCCACACCGGTCCCCCAGGGCCGTCCGGTGTGCTGCGCCGTCCTGAAGGGCCCCGGTGCCTTCGAACTGCCGGACGCCCCCGCGGGGACCTGGTACGTCCTGGTGCACTCCGTCCCCTACGGCCAGGAGCACACGCCCACGGGCGGCGGCCGCGCGGACGTCGTCTCCGTCGGGCGGTACGGCCCCGTCACCGTGCACGCCGACACGCTGTTGATGCCGGCCGACATCGTCCTGCGTCCGCTGGACGCCCTGGACCCGCCCGTGCTGACGGCCCTGCTCGACATGCGCACCACCGCGCTGGAGGCCGTGGCGGGCTGACACCCCCGAAAACGCGAGCCGGCCGCGGGCACCGCCCGCGGCCGGCTCGCGCCCGCGCCTCACCGCGCCACCCGGACCGTCATCGGCAGTCCGCCGCGCATCCGCAGGGACATCATCGGCTCGGCGACGCCCTCGTGCCCGGGGACGGGGGTCAGGTCCAGGTCCCGGGTGACCAGGGCCGTCACGAACACGGCCTCCATCATCCCGAGGCCGCTGCCGACGCAGAACCGCGGCCCCGCGCCGAAGGGGATGTACGCGTAGCGCGAGCGGTGCGCGGAGCGCTCCGGGTCGAAGCGCTCCGGGTCGAAGCGCTCCGGAGCCTCCCACAGGTCCGGATGACGGTGCAGCGTGTACGGGCAGATGAGCACGTCGGACCCGGCCGGCACCGCGTACCCGCCGACCTCGTCGTCCCGCCGGGCGACGCGCGGCAGGATCCACACCGGCGGGTACAGACGCATGGCCTCCTGCACCACCTGCGCGGTGTACACCAGCCGGTGGAGGTCCTCCGCCTCCGGGAGCCGGCCGCCGGCCAGCACCGCGCGGGCCTCCTCGCGCACCCGGTCGCGGACGCGGGGGTGGCGGGCCAGTGACAGCAGGGTCCAGCCCAGCGTGCTCGCCGTCGTCTCGTGCCCGGCCAGCAGCAGGGTGATCAGCTCGTCCCGCAGGAGCCGCCGCCCGACGGCCGGATCGCGGTGCCCGCGCGCGGCGAGGATCATCCGGGAGAGCGCGTCGTCGGCGTCCTCGCCGCCGGCCGCGCGGAGGTCGTGGTCGGCCACCAGTTCGTCGGCGATCCGGACCAACTCCCGGCGGGCCCGGCGGAACCGCCGCTGGGTCGCCAACGGCACCCACGTCGGCACCAGGCTCTGCGTGACCATGTCGAACATCGCCTGGTCCTGGACGGCCTCGAAGGCGTGCGCGATGCCGCCGTACTCCTCCAGGTCGGCGTTCATCAGGGCCCGGCCCAGCACTCCGAGGGTGAGGCCGGTGACCTCCTTCAGGACGTCGACGGGCCCGCCGCCGGCGCGCCCGCGCAGCAGGTCCACCAGTTTCGCGGACTCCTCGGCCACAGCACCGGCCTGGGCGGCGATCCGTCCGGGCCGGAACGCCGGCCGGACGGCGCGACGCTGGGCGCGCCACAGTTCGCCCTCGCTGGTGAGCAGACCGTCGCCGAGCACCTTGCGGGACTCCACCAGGCCGATGCCCTTGCGGTAGTTGGAGGCGTTGTCGGCCAGCACGTGCTTGGCGTAGTCGGGCCGGTTGAAGACGTACATCCTCTTCGGTCCGATGGACACCCGCACGGCGTCGGAGAGCTCCGCCGCGTCCCGCATCATGCCGAGCCGGTCGACCGCCAGCTTGCGCAGCAGACCGGGCAGGGCCCGCACGGGCGGGCCGGGCGGTCGGACGCCCGTGCCACGCCCGCGCGCCCCCCGGCCGCGGACCGCCGCGAGGGGGTGGGCGCTCATTCCGCGCCTCCGTGCGTCCGGTCGGCGAGCCGCCGGAAGCGTCCCCGGTGGAACACCAACGGCTCACGGTCCGGCAGCTCGGCCAGGGAGAGCACCCGGCCCATGTGGACGGTGTGGTCGCCCCCGTCGTAGGCACGCCACTTCGCGCACTCGAAGTGCGCCACCGCGCCGGTGAGCAGCGGGGCCCCGGACGCGCCGGGCAGCCAGTCCACGGTGTCGAACTGCCTGGCGCCCATCGGCCGCGAGCGGTCGGCGAAGTGCCGGGCCACGTCCTCCTGTTCGGCGCCGAGGACCGACACCGCGAAGGTGTCGGCCTCGGCGAGCACGCGGTGCATGACGGCGTCCTTGCCCACGCACAGCAGCACCAGGGCCGGATCCAGCGACACGGAGGTGAAGGAGTTGGCGGTCATGCCCCGGGGCGAGGCCCCGCCGACCGTCACCACCGTCACGCCGGTGGCGAAGGCGCCGAAGACTCGCCGCAGTCGCGCGGTGTCGTCGACACCGGCGCCCACGTCGGCGTGCGCGCCGGTGCCCACGGGCGGTGACGCGACGGCGGTGCTCATGCCGCCCTCCCCGCCAGGACCCGGCCCCGTGCGGCGTACGGCTCCAGGGCGCGGGCCAGGGAGGCGGGGACGACCGAGGGCACGGTGTTGGTGTTCGGGCCGCGCATACAGGCGATCCGCTGCCGGCCCCGCGCCACGAGGACCTCGGCGCCGTCGGTCACCTTGACGTAGTCGAAGGTGAACTCCAGCTGCGTCTGCCCCAGCTCCGACAGCCGCATCCGGATGGACAGCTCGTCGAAGGCCGTGATCTCGGCGAAGAACTCGCAGTCCACCTTCAGGGTGAACAGCTTGAGGTCGTCCTGCACCTCGGCCAGCACGTCCGGCGCCTTCTGCTGCAGGAACAGCTCCCGGCACCGGCCCTGCCAGCGCAAGTAGTTGACGTAGTACACGTTCCCGACGAGGTTGGTCTCCTCGAAGCCGACCGTGTGCCGGTACTCGAAGTAGTCTGCCGTCATTTTCCGGTGCCATCCTTCCTGTCGTCCGTCTCGTGCGTCAGGAACGCGAAGACGGCGGGTTCCAGGGCGTTGAGCAGTGACGTGACGAAGGTCGCGATCCGCAGCCCGCCCGTGGCGAAGACCACCCAGGCGTCCTCGCCGCGGGGCAGCACCGTCAGGGGCGCTCCCGCCATGACGCCCGCCTTCCTCAGGCATTCGACGGTGCTCCACACCCGGGTGGCGGCCGTGTCGGGAGCCTCCCCGGTCTCCTTGGCGACCAGCTCCGCAACGGCCGCGTGCTCACCGAGCAGGCCCTCCCACTCGGCCGCCGGGCGCATGCTGACCGCCTCGACGTCGCAGGCCACCTCGGTGTCGGCGACGACACCGAGGGTGACCCCCAGGCTGTGGGCGGCCGACACGTACCGGTCCCCGTCGATCTCCGGGCGCCCGTCGGGACGGTGGCGCACCGTCACCGGGCCCCCCAGGGTCCGGGAGGTCGCGGTCGCGGTGAACGCGCGGCGCTCGGCGGCGGAGCCGGCCGGTGCGTCGCCGTGCGGCTCGACCGCCACCGCGACACGGGCGCCGAGCACGTCCTCCAGCGTCCGCTCCAGGTACGGGCCCAGCAGCGGGGCGACCCAGGGCCCGGAACCGTCGCCCTTGCGCACCGCCTGGAGGGTCAGGCCCTCCCAGCGCTCGACGACGGTGCCGTCGGCGTCGCGGACCGCGACGTCGTACACGTAGGTGTCGCCGTCGCGGCTGCGCTCGACCGCGCAGTAGCGCAGCTCCTCCGGGAGGTCCGGGCCGGCGCCGAGCGGGTGGATGCGCTCGACCCCCGAGGGCAGCAGGGTGGCGTCGGGGACGCACACCTGGTTGCCGTGCATCAGCGCGTCGCGCATTCCGGGGTCGGCCAACAGCAGCTCGCCGGGGAGGAAGCCGGCGAACCAACCCTCCGGCCCCCGCACCGCCACGTCCGCGTCCACGTGGCGCGCCGCGGCCCGGTGGAAACGGCGCAGCCGCCGGAAGCGCTCCCCCTGGAAGAGGACGCCGCCGTACAGGTCGGCCGCCGGGTCCAGGGGGACCGGTGGGGTGCCGGCGGCGGTCTGCAGGGGCGGCCCGTCCGGCGCGGTGGCGCCGGAGTAGACCAGCCGGGCCCGGAAGTGCTCCGCCACGAAACCGGTGTCCTCGGCGTGGACGGCGACGTCGACGGTGTCGGCGCCGGTGACGGTCGCGGCGACGCGGATCGTGGTGCCGCCGTTCGGCGGGACCACGATGGGCCGCAGGAAGCGCGCGTCCTCGATCACCGGCGTCCCGGTCCACCCGGTGACCGCGGCGCCGACCTGCACCATGGCTTCCATGCCCATGACAGCCGGCATCAGGAGGTTGCCGTCCAGCAGGTGGTCGGCCAGATACGGGTCGGTGCCCGCGTTCAGTTCGACCTCGGTGACCAGCTCCACCCCGTGGTAGCGGATCAGCGGGTTGCCGGTGAACCGCAGCAGCGGCAGGGCCGGCAGGTCGCGGCGCACCGTCTCGATGCCCTCGGTACGGCCGCTGACGACCGTCACCACGGGCGCGTCCGGGTCGGAGATCAGCCGCAGCAGGATCTCCACGCCCCGGTCCGGGGAGACCGGGGTGATGCCCTCGCGGGACAGGGACTCGACGACCGAGAGCTTCTCGCCCATGCCGACTCCGGACCACACCGACCACTCCACGCAGCGGGCGCGGACCTGCGGGTGGCTGCGGGCGATGTCCTCGGTGAGGTCGGCCAGCCACTCGTTGGCGGTGGCGTAGTGGGCCTCGCCCCGCAGTCCGGCGCGGCCGATGATGCTGCCGAAGGTGACCAGCAACTTCAGGTCGCCGGGCCCGACCGCGTCCAGCACGTTCCGCAGGCCGCCCACCTTGGGCGCGAAGGTGCGGCGGAAGTCGTCCGGCTCCAGCGCGTGCAGCGGGCCCGGCTCGTTGCGCCCGGCACCGTGCAGCAGACCGGTGACCGGCCCCAGCTCCCGCTCCAGTTCGGCGACGGCGGCGCGGACCTGTTCCGGATCGGTGACGTCGGCGCGCGCGTAGCGCACGGTGACGCCGCTGTCGGCCATCCGCGCCAGGTTGTCGGCCAGCTCCCGGTCCGAGGCGGGATCGGAGCGGCCCAGCACAGCGAGCCGCGCACCGGTGTCCAGGGCGACCGCCAGGGCGCACTCGGCGGAGATGCCCTTGCCGCCACCGGTCACCAACAGGACGTCCGAGGCCCCCAGGGGCGAGTCGGCGCGTTCCGCGGCCACGGGCAGGGCACGCAGCGTCGGTACGCGACGCACCCCGTCGGCGTCGTAGTGGACCTCGGTGAACCGGGTGGTCGCGGCCACCTCGGCCACGACC
The DNA here is from genome assembly GCF_009709575.1 of Streptomyces taklimakanensis. Lineage (NCBI taxonomy): Bacteria > Bacillati > Actinomycetota > Actinomycetes > Kitasatosporales > Streptomycetaceae > Streptomyces > Streptomyces taklimakanensis. The sequence goes on along the minus strand of NZ_WIXO01000002.1, from coordinate 17,758 downwards.
CGCTCGACCAGGCCGTCCGTCGGCGGGGTGTGCACGATGGTCGTGCGCAGGTGGGGCGCCTCCTGGTGGAGCGTCTTGGCCAGTCCGGCCGCGCCCCGGCCGTCCTGCACCAGGACGAAGCGCCGGTCGCGCTCCCCCGCCAGGGCGCTCTTCGCGCCGGCGAGCGCCTGCTCGACCTGTTCCGGGGAGCAGTCCGCCGGCAGGCGGACCAGCACGCCGGAGCCGACCCCGGCGCGCTGGAGCGCGTCGCGCAGCTCCCGCGCCGCCCGGTCCTCGACCGGCGCGAACAGCTCCCAGCCGCCGTCGCCCTCGGCCGCGGCGGCCGGGGGCAGGGGCACCTCGTCCAGATCGACGGAGAACGGGCGGGCCCAGGGCGCGGCGCCCGTGACCACGGGGGCGTCCGTCGCGCCGGGCTCCTCGCCGCCGGTGCGCACCAGCGTCTCCAGGGCCTCGGCGAGCTCGGCGAGGGTCGCGGTGGCGAAGTTGGTCGGCACCCGTGCCGCGGCGATGCCCAGACGGGAGGCGGCCTGGTTGACGATCTGACCGACCGTGATGGAGCTCATGTGCAGGTCGTCCAGGAGCCGGCTGTCCTCGGCGACGAGGTCGGCGGGCAGCTCGGCCCGCTCGGCGACGAGACCGCGCAGCACCTCCAGGGTCGAGGCGCCGCCCGACCCCTCCGGTTCCGCGTCGGCGGTCCCGGCGTCCGGTACCGAGGCCGGCACCGAGGCCGGAGTCGGGGCCTGGGCCTGGGCCGGGGCCGGGGCCGGGGCCGGGGCCGGGTCGGCAGCCGCCCCGGCCGGGGAGGGCCGGCCGGCGGGCAGGGCCACCCGCGGGGCCTGCTCGCAGGGGTTGGCCAGGAAGTCGAACTCCTGGCCCACCTCCAGCGGCCGGATCAGCCGGTCCTGGAAGAGCCGCTCGTGGGCGACGGGCGCGCCGACGACGTAGGCGGCGCCGACCACCCCCAGGAGCCCCCGCAGCGACTCGTCGTCGGTGTCCAGCGCGACGGACGGGACGCCGGTGGCCGCCGCGGCCAGCGAACTCAGCACCCGGCCCGGGCCGACCTCGACGAACAGGTCGACCTCCCGGGCGGCCGCGGTGACCGCCTGGGTGAACAGCACGGGGTCGGTGATCTGACGCCGCAACAGCCCGGCCAGGTCCGTGTCCCGTGCCAGCTCCCCGCCGGTGACGGTGGAGACCACCCGGGCGCCGACCTCGCCGAAGCGGACGCCGGCGAGCCAGTCGCCGAAGGCGTCGGCGGCCGGCGCCACCAGCGGGGAGTGGAAGGCGTGGGACACGGCGAGCCTGGTGCAGCCGACCCCCGCCGCGGCGGCGCGGCCGGCCACCTCCTCGACCGCGTCGACCGGTCCGGCCACGACGGTCTGCTCGGGGCCGTTGTACCCGGCGACGACCACGGGCAGCCCGTCGGTGAGCCGTTCGGCCTCCTGCGGGGCGGCCGCCAGCGAGGCCATGGTGCCCGAGGCGCTGTGCTCGGCCATCGCGCGGCCGCGGACCCGGGCCGCCTCCAGCAGGGTCTCCTCGTCGAGCGCGCCGGCCCAGTGCAGGGCGGACAGCTCGCCCAGGCTGTGGCCCAGGGCGACGGTCGCCTCCACCCGCAGGGCGTCCAGGACGCGCAGACCGGCCGCCGAGCCGGTGGCGATGCGCGGCTGGGCCACGTCGGTGGCCACCATGTCGCCGGCGGTGGGCAGACCGGCGGCGTCGTGGACTTCCGCCGCCTCGGGGAAGCGGCGGCGCAGCGCCCCGCCCCCGGTGCCCCTCCCCGATCCCTGCCCGGGGAAGAGGAAGCCGATCCGGCCGCGGCCGGTGGCGTGCCCCAGGAAACCGCGGCCGTCGGGGGTGAAGTGCGTGGTCTCTCCCGCGTCGAGGGCGTCGGCCAGGTTCCGCAGCCGGCGCTCGGCGTCCTCCGGGGAGGAGGCCACGACCGCGGCGCGGTGCGGCAGACCCCGCAGCTCGCCCTGGAGCGTGGCGGCCAGGTCGGCGACCTGCGCGTAGGAGACCCGCGCCACGAAGTCGGCGACCTCGACGAGCCGGGCGCGCAGGCTCTTCGGGGAGCCGCCCTCGACCAGCAGCAGTTCGCAGTCCTGCGCGGAGCGCGCCAGCGCGATGGAGCGGCGGTCGGGCGCCGTGCGCCGGCGGGTGGCGGGCTCGTCCAGCACGACGTGGGTGTTGATCCCGCCGAAGCCCATGGCGGTGACGCCCGCCCGCCGCGGCGCGTCCTGCGGCCAGGCCTCGGCGGTGCGCAGGGCCCGCAGGTTGGCCTGCTCGCCGGTGAGCAGCTCGTGCGGGTCGACGCAGCCGATGGCCGGGGGCAGGATCCGGCGGTCGACGGCCATCGCCGACTTGATCAGACCCGCGATGCCGGCCGCCGCCTTGGTGTGGCCGATCATGCCCTTGATGGAGGTGATGGCCGCGACCGGGGCGTCGGGGTTCGCCGCGGCCCTGGCGCCCGTCAGGGCGGACAGCTCGGTGCGGTCGCCGACCGCGGTGCCGGTGCCGTGGCCCTCGAACAGCGAGACGGTGTCGATGCCGAATCCGGCCCGCTCGTACGCCCTGCGCAGGGCGAGCCGGTAGCCGTCGACCTCGGGGCGGGTGATGCCGCCCTGGCCGTCGGAGGAGACGCCCCAGCCCGCGATCGTCGCGTAGACGCGGTGGTTGCCCGCCAGGGCGTCCTCCTCGCGCATCAGAACGACCATGCCGCAGCCCTCGCCGGGCCAGAAGCCGTTGGAACCGCGGTCGTACAGGCGCATCTCGCCCTTGGCCAGGGCGCCGGTCTTGGCGAACCCGATGATCTCGAACGGGTCGATCGACAGGTCCACCCCGCCCGCCACGGCGACGTCGATGTCACCGCTGAGCAGCGAGGTGCCGGCCGTGGTGACCGACAGCAGCGACGAGGAGCAGGCGCCGTCGACGGTGTAGCCGCCACCGCCCAGGTCGAAGTGGTTGCAGATCCGGCCGGCGATGGTGTTGGCCAGACCGCCGGCCAGGGTGTCCTCGTCGACGGCCGGGAACGGCTCCTTGTAGGCGGTCTCGACGTCGGCCAGGAAGTCCGCGATCCGCTCGTCGTCCCAGTCCTGACCCCTGAGCGCCTCGGCCATGACGCGGCGCACGTACGGCCAGCGCAGCCGCATCACGTTGGCGCGGGCGAACTCGCCGGTGAGGGTGTTGCCGATCACGACACCGGTGCGTTCGCGGGGGAGTCCCCCGCCCTCGGCGAACCCGGCGTCGGCCAGGGCCCGCCCGGCGGTCTCCAGGGCGAGCCAGTGGGTGAGGTCGGTCGAGCGGTAGGTGCTGCCCGCGATCCGGTGGGCGACCCGGTCGAACTCGTACCCCTCCAGCACCGCGGCGTTGCGCGCGTAGAAGCGGTCGGGTGCGGCGGGGTCCGCGTCCCAGTAGTCCTCCAGGCGCATGCGCACGTCGGGCAGCCGGCGGAAGGCACGGCGTCCGGCGACGGCGTTGTCCCACAGCTGTCCGGGGTCGGCGGCGTCGGGGTAGCGGCAGGCCATGCCGACGATGGCGATCCTGGTCACGCCGCCACCCCGACCTTCTCCGGCGCGTTCTTCGCGGCGGGCTCGGCCGGGCAGGCGCACTCGCCGACGCAGCCGCCCGCGCACTGCGCGGCGGTGAGCCGGTCGAGGGTCGGCTGCTCGGTGGTCGGTTGCTCCGGGGTCCGCCCGACGGTCAGGTCCGCCCGCTCGCGCGCCGGGGTGTGCCTCCTGTCCAGGATGTCGACCGTCCACAGGTGGACGCCGCGGACGAGGCACACCAGGGCGGTGGCGAAGAAGATGCCGTAGGCGACGCCGAGCGCGGTCAGCACGCCGTACGCGGCCGCCACGCCGCCGCCGAAGGCGATCTGGCCCCACTTGGAGGACGGGGTGGTCCCCGGGTCGGTGATCATGTAGTTCGTGAAGAGCACGAACGCCACGCCGGTCATCATCGCCAGGGCCGCGGGGATGGAGGTGCCGAACAGCAGACCGCGGACGACGGCCTGCAGCGCGTAGCCGGCCACCCAGGCGAGGATCAGCCACATCCGCTCGGTGAGCTTGGCGTTGAGCATCGTGCCGAGGGTGATGATGATGGCCGGGACGAGCCAGTCGAAGCCGCCGTCGAGGTACTCGGTGAAGTGGTAGGGCGGGGCGATGCTCGCCCACGGGAAGAGCAGCAGGATGACGGCGATGCCGAAGTTCGACGGGTTCATGAAGTGCCGCATCCGGCCGCGCACCGGCGCGCGCAGCACCCACTTGGTGCCGACGGCGACGATGACGCCGAACACCATGACCCAGACCAGGTCGTTGACGTAGGTGAGCATGTTGACCGCCAGGGCGGTGATGTGGGCCGGGTAGAGGAACTCCACCAGCCCGCGGAAGCCGTTGCCGCGGAACCGGGGCGCCCGGCCCTCGGAGCGGGCGCCGACCGCCTCCAGGGCCACCTCCAGCGTGTAGGCGGTGGCCAGGGCGATGAACGGCCAGGTCCACGGTTGTTCGAAGCCGAGGACGGTGTAGCCGAAGATGTTGAGCACGGAGATCGAGATCGCGAACCGGCGCAGGGCGGTGACGACCTTCGGGTTGTGGCGCGGAGCGGCCGGCGCCTTCTGCTGTGCGGACATGGTGTCACTTCTCCTTGGCCTGGGTGCCGAGCTGGATGCTGTGGCGGCCGGGGGCGAGCCGCAGCCGCTGCTCGTGTACGTCGCCGGTGTGGTCCCGCCAGGTCAGCCGGACGTCGACCGGTCCCCGGACGTCCTCGCCGAGGCCGATGTGCACTTCGGAGCTGCGCTTGCCGGAGTGGCCGCCGCCGCCGTCGACGCGACCGATGCGCTCGGTGCCGTCGGGCAGGGTGACGCGGACCTCCGCGCCGACCGCCGGCGAGCCGGACTCGCGGGTGAGCTTCAGTCCGAGGTGGGCGCCGGTGTCCTCGCTGACGTTGTGGTAGAACCTCGGCTCGCCCCACTGGTGGGCGACCGCGAGGTCGAGGCGCCCGTCGCCGTCGACGTCGCCGGTGGCGATGCCCCGGCTGGGGACGGGGACGGCGAGGCCGAGCGCGGGGGACAGATCGACGTACCTGCCGTCCTTCCCCTTGGCGAACAGCCGCATGGTCTGGCTCCCGGCGAGGTCGTCACCCTGCCGGACGTTGGGCCACCACCGGGGGTCGGAGACCAGCGCGTCGTTGGCGGTGGCCAGCTCCTGCAGCTGCGGCCAGCGGTTCTCCTTGCCCTTGACGAAGCCGAGGGCCTGGGCGATCTCCAGCACGCCGTCGTTGTCGAAGTCGGCCGTCTTCACGTCCCAGCCCCAACCGGACCAGGCGAGGCCGAGACCGGTGCTCTCGTCCTTGAAGGGGGCCTCGCCGTCCTCCAGACGGGCCCTCACCTCGGCCCTGCTGTCGGCCGTGCCGATGAAGGCGAAGTTGGACTCCTGGATGCCGAACGAGGTGGTGATGTTGCTGACGAACATGTCGTACAGGCCGTCGTTGTCCAGGTCGCCGAAGTCGATGCCCATGCCCTTGAAGGAGCTGCGTCCGATCTCCTTGGACTTGGGCACGGTGCCCGAGTGGACGGACTTGACCTCGGTGAACTCGATCCGGCCGGGACGGGAGGTGTTGTGCAGCAGCGCGGAGGTGCCGAAGTCGTGGGCCAGGAACAGCTCCGGCAACTGGTCGCCGTCGAGGTCGGCGGCGGACGCGCCGAGCGTCCAGCCGTGGCTGATGTTCTGCGGCAGGGAGCCGTCGGTCTTCTCGTAGCCGTTCTCCGTCCAGCGGAAGAAGTGGCCGCCGCCGCCGTTCTGGGCGTGGGAGAGCGAGTCGTTCATCACGACGTCGCCGTCCTTGGACGGGTCCAGGACCGGGCTCTCGGGGAAGTAGTTGCCGATGAAGATGTCGTCGTGGCCGTCGCCGTCGAAGTCGGCGACGGCGGCGGCGTTGGAGTTCCACAGCGGGCCGGTGTACCGGGGGCCGGCCTTGCCGGGCAGCAGTTCGGTCGGCTTGAAGGAGGCGGCCGTCAGGGGCTCGTCCTTCCCGTCCCGGGCGAGGAAGACGATGGGGGTGCGGCCCCAGTAGTACACGAGGAGATCGGTGGCGCCGTTCTCGTCGAAGTCGCCGGGCACGCACCCCATCGGCGCCATCGTGTCGCCGACCGGCAGCGGGGCGGGGTCGAGCGCGAAGGGCGGGTAGGCGTCCTCGCGGTTCGGTGAGGGCGTCACGACGACCTGGTCGATGCGCGGGTCGGTGACACACAGGTCGTTGGCCAGCCCGTCACCGTCCACGTCGTTCATGGCGATGCCGGCGCCGACCGAGGAGATCCAGGCGTCGATGTGCTCGTACGCCTTGTTGACCTCGCGTATCTCCTTCTTCTCGAATCCGGCCGGCATGGCGACCGACATCGATTCGAACGAGAAATTCTCGGCCATCTCTCTGGTTTCCGCAGCGGATGTATCAGGAAGCCGTACCGCGTAGAAAGTGCCCACCATGAGGGTGAGCGCGGCGACTCCCGCCGCATTCTTGCGCAGCCATCCGATTGCTTTTCTCACAGGTCGGCACCTTTCCGGGAGAGCGTTGTGGAGGCGAGTTCGGCGGCGATGTCCCGGCGCCACCTCTCGTAGGCGGGAACGTCACCGTGGTCGCCGGGGGCGGGCATGCGGTCCAGGCACACCCGCGCCGCCCGCTCCGGCGTCGTGCCGCACAGGACGCGGGTGGCCAGGTGGGTGTGTGCGATCGTGGTGCCCGCCCGGTCGCGGGCCTCCGCGGCGAAGGCGGCGCCCTGGGCCAGTTGGAAGCGGTACTTCCCGGCCCGCTCGGCGAACCGGCGCAGCTCCTCCTCGTCCGCGGCCCCGGCGTAGGTCGCGGCCAGCCCCGCGCCGGCGTACAGGTCACCGCGGCGGTGTTCGGGGTAGGAGGCGATCAGGTCCGTGACGACGTCGACGTCGGTGCCGCCGACGAACCACAGGGCCCGCCCGATGCCCTGGTCGATCACCTTGGCGGAGTGGTCGTCCGGTCCGCCCGCCCAGCTGAAGGGGTGCCGGACGTGCGGCGTGCGGACGTAGGACCGGGTGTGGAAGTACGCCTGGTGGAAGCCGTAGCCGTCCAGGATCAGCCACCGCAGCAGCGGATCGGTCCGCTCCACGTCGGGCCACAGGAACCTGGGCAGGCGGGCCATCGCCCAGCCGATGCCGACGTGGACCATGTAGACGTGGTCGCGCCCCTTCCCGGCGAGGAGGCCCTCCAGCCTCCCGCTGTGGCCCGGCAGCGCGTCGTGCACGACGGCCCCCATGCCGGCGCCTTCGTAGGCGAACCCGCGGTAGGCGCGGGGGACGGCCTCCAGCGACTCCTCGGCCTCGGCGGCCGACCGTGCCCGGACCGCGTGGCCGTACCCCTCCAGGAACACCCGGCCGATCGTCTCCAGCTGTTCCTGGGCCCGACGGTTCTTCCGATGGAATCCGCGCTTTTCCAGTTTTGTTTCGGAAACGGAAGGAGTGAGAATGCGGCGCCGTAGCGCGCCGAAGATCGTGGACAACGCAGTAAACCGCCCCTCGTGGAAACTCCCTTAATTACCGGGTGATTTCGAATCTATCCAGGGATGGCGGACGGGCGTCTACTCCGTAAATGCTCAAACCACGGTGGAGGTCAGCCGTTCGCGCACGCTCCGGCGCCACAGTTCGTACGCTGGAGGGCCCCCCGCCCCGGTCCGGGTCACCGCGCAGTCGTCGGCCAGCTCCGCGGCCGCCTCGACGTCGAGACCGGCGAGCGCCCGGGTGGCGACACGGGTGTGCTCGGGCACATGACCGGCGTGGTGACGGGCCTTGGCGGCGAACACCGACCCCTGGGCCACGTGGCCGCGGTCCTCCCCGGCCTCGTGACGCAGCGCGGCGAGGCCCGCGGGGGTGCTTCCGCCGGCGAAGGTGGCGGCCAGCGCGACGCCGCTCCACAGGTCCGCCCTGCGGCGGTCGGCGAATGCGCGCACGGCGGCGCAGACGCGGTCGGCGCGGCCGCCGTGGACGAACCACAGGGCCCGGCCGATGCCCTGGTCGACGGCGCGCAGGAAGTAGTCGGGATCGCCTTCCCAAGGGTATGCCCGGGGCACCCGTTGCGCATCGATCCAGCGGCCGGTGTCGAAGTAGGCGCGGTCGAAGCCGTACCCGTCCACGGCCAGCCAGCTCATCGCCGGATAGTGCCCGGGTCCGGTCGGTGCGGGCACGGCCTTGCGCCACAGCGGCCGTGGCAGGCGCGCCATGGCGAAGCCGATCCCGATGTAGTTGAGGAAGACGTGCGGCCTGCCGCCGCCCTCCATCAGGGTCCGGGCGCGATGGCCGTTCGGCCCCATCGCGTCGCGGATGACGCAGGCCATCGTGGCGCCCTCGTAGGCGAACCCCCTGACCTCGGGGTCGACCATGGCCAGGCGGCGTTCGGTGTCGGCCGGATCGCGGTCCTCGATGCCCCACTCGAAGCCGCAGACGACCGCTTGCGGGATGGCCTCCAGTCGCCGGGTGCTCTCGGTCGCCTCCACCGCGAAGCCCCGCCCGGCGAAGCTCACCTCCCCCAGGGACGGAGCCATCGCCAGCCTGCGCAACGCTCCCAGCACGGATGCCACGGTCGCCCTCCTGTCACGGATCGCCCTGTCGGCGGCGGAGGGCCCATCGTGGTGCGGCGCGGGCGCGCCGGGCATCTTCGGGCGTGCGCAGGGGACGTGTGTTCGACCGGGGCCCACTTGCGTTCGACCCGGTGGGGCGGTGTTCAGGCGCGCGGGCGTGTTCAACGCACCCGCCGCACCTCCACCTCCTCGTCGCGCACCTCGCGGCCGCAGTCGGAACACCTGAGTTCGACGTGGACGGTGCCGTCACAGCCGATGTGGTCGGCCCTGCGCGGAGGACCGCCCTCCTGGGGCAGGTTCCGGTCGCCCCACTGCATCAGCGCGACGACCGCCCGGGTCAGATCGCGCCCCGAGGGGGTGAGCCGGTACTCGTACCGCACGGGCCTGTCCTGGTAGGGGACCCGTTCCATGATCCCGTGCTCGACGAGCCGGGTGAGGCGTTTGGTCAGGACGTTCCGGGCGATGTCCAGGTGCTCCAGGAACGCGTCGAAGCGCTTGGTGCCGAGCAGTGCCGAGCGGACGATCAGGAGGGTCCAGCGCTCGCCGACGACCTCCAGGGTCCGGGCCAAGTTGCAGTCCTGCCCCTCGTAGGTGTGTCTCAGCATCCGCTCACCCTAGCGTCGGACCGTTTTCTCAAGGGACCGAGACGGTGAGGTCGCGGGCCCGTGCACGACGCACCGACGGCCTGGCCCGGTCAGGCGGCGGCCGTCAGCGGCCGCGTCCGGACTCCCGAGCCGTCGAGCCGGCTGTAGGCGTACGCCGCCGACACCAGCGTCATGTGATGGTGCCAACCGGGGTAGGAACGCCCCTCGAAGTCGAGCAGGCCGAAGCCCTCCTCCAACTGCCTCACCGACTCGGCCGTCCGCGCCAGCGTCCGCACCAGCGCGAGCCTCTCCTCCGCCTTGGCGCGGGTGAGGGTGGTCAGCCACAGCCGGGGCGGCCGGCGGTCCCCGGCGGAGCGCACGGTGAACAACTGGTAGGTGCGCAGCGGTTGGGAACCGGCGGGGAGCGCCATGGGCAGGTGCACGACGCTGGTCATGACGGTCGTGCCGCGCCGGTGCCCGGAGCCGGCGGGCACCGTCTCCAGTTGGAACAGCCCGCCCGCGTCGAACTGGAAGAGGCTGCGTGCCGCGAGGGCCATGCCGTGCTCGCCGGGGCCGCTGCGGCGCTGGACCCTCAGATGGCGGCCGAGCACGACCTTGAAGTCGTCCGGCACGGAGACGACGAAGTCGCAGTCGCGCAGGACCAGTCCGCGCACCAGGCCGACCGCGCCGGGGGAGGTGGACAGGTCCGCCACGACCGGCACGGGAGCCGTGCGGCTGGCCGAGGTCAGCGCGTCGACCAGGTCCAGGACGTGCCGCTCGATCGGCCGGCCGTCGACGTCGTCCGGGATGCGGGCGCGCCGGCGACGCTGCGGATCCTTGGCCCAGGAGCCGGGCAGCAGCAGGCGCCAGTCGACCGGAACGACCGCGTCGGACGCGGCGAGGAAGGCGCCGACGCCCACCTGACAGGTGACCGAGCGTCCGGTGGACGGCACGAAGCGCCGGTGCACGCCGCAGGAGTGCTCCCCCCGTTTGCGCAGCACCGCCAGGTCCACGGTCCAGGCCTGAGGCCGCACGCGGTGCTCGGCCCAGCGCATCAACTCCTCCCGGGCGGGGATCCAGTCCCACGGGCTGGCGTTGACGAACTGGTGCAGCGACTGGGACGCCGTGGGCGAGTCCGAGAAGGCGGCGGCGATGCGCCGCACCGACTTCTTGCCCGAAGTGGCGAGCAGGCCCTGCAGGTAGGCACGCGCCCACCGGCGCTGGTCGGTCCGCGGCAGGTGCCCGAAGACCCTGTCGGCGAACACGGACACCGGGCCCCGGGTGTCCGTCAAGGCGTGCGTGGTCATGACGTGGTCCCCTCCCTGTGGCGGGCCGGAAGCTGGCGCACGTCAAAAGAATAGCGAACACCCTCTTTTTTTTGCGACTCCGGGGAGTCGGTCCGCTACTTCGCCAACTCGCGCCCCGCGCCGCACCCCGCCGTACCCCGCCGGGCCCCGGCCGAGTCCCGGTGGAGGTGGCGCGGTGTGACGAGACGAGCCGCCCTCCGTCCTGTCCGCCGGCGCGCCCGCACGCCGCCCGTACGCCGCCCATGAGCGGCAACGGCGCGCTCACACGCAGGTCGCCGCGGTGGAAGACGCCCCGGAGTGCCGTCCTGCGGACCCGTTGCATCTTGGGCAACTCGGTATTGCCCGGCCTCTCCGAGGAGGAGGAGGGTTTTCACCCAACGTGAAAAGCGGACCACTGTGGGGAAATCAGAACGGTGCGTTGTAGCAGGGGACCACACCCCGTGCGCCCATCGGCGAGTGCCCATTCGGAGTCGGCATGGTGAAGCAGGAGAGAGCTCTACGGACACGCGCCACCGTGCTCAGGGCCGCCGCGGACGCGTTCGACCGCGGCGGCTACGAGGGCACGTCACTGTCCCAGGTCAGCAAGGCCGCGGGTATGTCGGTGGGGGCACTGACCTTCCACTTCTCCACCAAGGCCGATCTGGCGGACGCCGTCCTGAGGGAGGGCTGGGAGGTCACGCAGGCCGCCTTGGAGCGCGTCACGGGACAGCAGACGCCCGCCCTGCGCGTCATCATCGACCTCACCCTCGAACTCGCCCGCCTGATGGAGGAGAACGTGTCGGTGCGCTCGGCCGTCCGCCTCGCGCGGGAACGGCCCGCCACCCCGGCGTGGTCGGACAGTTGGCTGCCGACCGTGCGGAAACTGCTGGACGAGGCGCACCGGTCCGGGCAACTCCGTGAGGGCGCGCTGCCGGCGGACGTCGCGACACTGGTGGAGCACCTCACGAGTGGAGCCGAGGCCTACACACGCGAGCGGCGCGACACCGGACCCGAGCCGGACACCGGCCACCAGAGCGCCGTCGGCCGGCTGGAACGCGTGTGGCGCCTGGCACTGACGGGCGTCTCCGCCTCCGGGAACCCCGTCCCCGCGACGGGTACCGCGACGGACGGCCCCTGACGGACGACCCCTGCCGGGTGGTGCGTCCACGGCCGACACCACCCGGTCCCCTCACCCCGCCCCGCGGGTGCCGTCGGCCCCTGCGGCCGTGACCGAGCGGTACCAGGCCGCGGCCTCCCCCAGCCGCGCCAGAGGGCCCGGACCCGGCTCGCATTCCGCGACGCGCCAGGTGTCCGCGCTGTCGTACCAGTGGTCGAGCGCGACGAGCGACATCTGACGCACGCTCACCGCGCTGCCGGACGCCTCCAGCGCACGCACGCACTCGCTCCAGGGCAACTCCCCCGCGACCGCCGGCAGCACCCCGTGCCCCGCCAACACCGTCAGGAGGTCGCCGCAGCGCACCGGGACGGGATGGCCGGCGTGGCGCACCGCCGCGGGGATCGGCCGCCTGGTGAGACCGAAGCCGACGATCAGGCGCGCGAGGTCCTGGACGTCGACCAGGGAGAGCAGGGCCCGCCCGCCGTCCCACACCGCGGGGACCGCGGCCAGCAGCTCGGCCAGCGTGGGGACGACCCACCGGTCCCCTCGACCCACCACCAGCCCCGGACGCAGCACGGTCGCGCCGGCCGCGAGGGCGTGCCGTTCCCCGGCGAGCCGGGACCGGCTGACCGCGGAGACGGGGGCGGGCTCGACCTCCCCCACCGCGATGCCGCGGTGGGGGCCGGGACCGTAGACCGCCGCCGTGGACAGGTGCACGATCCTGCGGACCCCGGCCCGCTCCGCCTCCGCCATCACCGCGGCGGTCCCCCGGTCGTTGACCGCGTCGCACCGCGACGGGTCCGGATCGAGCGAGACACCGAGGTGCACCAGCACGTCCGCGTCCTCGCACGCGCCGCCCAGCGTGCCGGGCTCCGCCAGGTCGGCCGGGAACCACTCGTCGGCGGCCGCCGCGTCGGCGGGAGGCCGCCGTCCCACCGCGCGGACGACGAGCCGGTCCCCGGCGGCCTCCCGCCGGAGCGCCAGCGACCGCAGCACGGCCGTGCCGGTGAACCCGGTGGCTCCCGTGACCGCGACCCGCGGCGCCCTCAAGCGGCCAGCCCTTCCTCCTGGGGGCCCACCCGGACCTTCGCCCTCACGTGCGCGGGGGCCAACCCGGGCAGGAGGTAGTGCCACAGCATGGCGACGCGCTCCATCAGGTCCTCCCGGCCGGTGGAGATGTTCGAGTACAGCTGGGTGCCGCTGTAGGCGCCCACGAGCACCTTGGCGAACTCCTCCTCGTCCACGTCGGGCAGGAGCTCGCCACGCTCGCGCGCCGCGCACAGGTGCACGTAGAGCTGTTCCACCCATTCCCGGTAGGGAGTGTCGTCGCGCAGTCCCATCTCGCCCTGCTCGACCGAGAGGCGGACGCTCGCGCGGACCAGGACGTTGGTCTGCAGTGCCCGGGCCAGGTGGAACGTCAGGTCGACCAACCGCTGCAGTCCGGGCTCGCCGGCGGGGAACTGGACGAACTCCTGCTGACTGGCGATGACGGCGTGGGCGAGTGACTTCTTCGACTTGAAGTGGAAGTACATCCCGCCCTGGGTCACCCCGGCGCGTTCCATGATCTTGCTGATGCTGGCACCGCTGTACCCGTACTCGTCGAAGACTTCCGCCGCAGCGTGGAGAATCGCTTCCCTCGTCTTCACCGCCCGTTCCTGCTTCGGTTCGCTCATCCGGCGACCTCAATCTCTCCCTCGACAAAAAAAACGAACACCCTTATTTTACAGGTCAGCCCCCTCCGACGGGTAGCGCGGGGGGCGCCACGTACGCACGTCCTAGGGGAGAGGCATGCTTACCACCGAAGAACGCTCCGTCTCCGTGAGACCTGCCCTGACCACCACCGTGGCCAGAGAGTACGTGCACCGGGCCGCGTTCTCCGAGGTGTTCCTGACGGGGTGGGACGAAGTCGGCCAGGACACCTTCACGGTCACTGCCCAGTGGCCGCGCAGCCACAGCTTCTACACCTCCGAGCACGGTGTGCACGACCCGCTGCTGCTCTGCGAGACGTTCCGGCAGAGCGGCCTGCTGCTCGCCCACACCGCGTACGAGACCCCGTTCGGCTACCAGCTCAGCTGGTCCCGCCTGCAGTACGCCGTCAACGCCCAGGTCCTCCACGTGGAGAACACACCCGCCGAGATCGACCTGCACGTGGCGTGCACCGACATCCGCTACCACCGGTCCCTGCCCGCCTCGATGACCATGCACATCGAGGCCGCTCGCGACGGCTCCCTGCTGGCGGTGGCCACCATCGCCTTCGGCCTGCACTCCCCACGCGTCTACGAACGCCTCCGATCCGGCCGGTGCGACGCGGCCCGCATGTTCGCCGACGCCCCGGCACCCGCACCTCCCGTCGCCGGGGAGGTGGCAGGGCGCACCAGGCCCCAGGACGTGGTCCTCTCCCCCACCGCCGAGGACTGGCGCTGGCAACTGCGCGTCGACACCACGCACCCCGTCCTCTTCGACCACCCCGTCGACCACGTACCCGGCATGCTCCTGCTGGAGGCCGTGCGTCAAGCGGCCCACGCCCTGGGACCCTCCGCCGGAGCGATGGTGCCGACCGCGATGGACGTCTCCTTCAGGCGCTACGTGGAGTTCGACGAACCGTGCTGGATCGAGGCCGAGACGGAACCCAAGGCACCCGGCGGCCGCAGGTCCGTGCGCGTCAACGCCCTCCAGCGGGGCAGCTTCGCCTTCACCGCGACCGCCGAGATGGCCACCGTCTGACCGGTACCCGACCGCCCCCCGGCGGTGTCCGCCGCACAGGCCGGTCGGCCCACGCCGACCGGCCCGCCACACCCGCAGGACTCCGCCACCACGGAGAAGGAAGAGAAAAGGAGAACGGACACCACGTCAGGCGGCCGCCTCGCGCCCGGTACCGCCGTCGTCGGCCGAGCCCGGTGTGCCACCACCGGGCTCGCGGCCGTATCCGCCATCCGCCGGGTTGCCCCCCGGCGAGTGAAGAACCCGCTCCGGGTGCCACCCCGGAACACGCCGACACAGGCGTCTCGCCCGAATCACGAAGCCGTACGACGACTTCGCCATGCCTCCCGCACGGAGATCCCCACATCGTGGAGCATAATTTCCGGCTTTTCCAGCCTTGCCACGCCCGCGGACCGGAGAACACCCCCGGCCACTCCTGTGCCGGCCGCGCCCGGCACACGACACCACACCCACCGGCGCCATCGGCCGCCCCCCTTCCCCGCACCTGCCGGCAGCGCGTCAAGGTGCCCATGCGGTTGGTGGAGTCCCCCTTCTACGCGGACGCGGCCCTGAACGTCTACATCAAGATCAAGGCCCTCGGGCAGCGTCCCGAGGCGTGCACAGCCGGGGTCGCCGGGATCGCCCGGTACCTCAACCTCTCGAAGTCGACCGTCGAGCGCGGAATCACCCAGCTGCGCACCGAGGCTCCGGACGGCGTCGTGGAACTCCCGCACAGCAGACGCCGCTCCCTGCCCGGCGGCCGCGGCACCACGGCACGACGGCAGGTACGCCCGATGGAGGCGCACGAGCGGTTCGTGTGGCTGCCGGTGGCGGCGAGCGAATGCCTCAGGCCCCGGCTGCTGCGCGCCTACGCCGTGATCGCCTACGCCACCGCACGGAAGATCTCGCTGACCGAGCGCGAACTCGCCGGATACCTGCGCCACCGCTCCGGCCGACTGGCGGGCCTGCCGATCTCGGCCGACGCCGCGGGACGGGTCGTCGACAAACTGGCGGCGAGCGGATGGATCACGGTGGACCGCCGGTCGGGTCCGCGCGGACGGCACCACTTCGTCGTCCACTCCGGTCCCGGGGCGACACCGGAACACGTCCCGTCCCGCGATTCGACACCCCGTCCCGACGACGGATCGGGTCACCGCACCGGTGAGGCATCGCTCATGTGCAAGGAAGACACCAGAACTGACCGACTCGATGACGAACGCACGTCCCTGTCACCCGCCGCAGGCGAGGTACCGGTGGACAAGGCGGCGGACACGCCCCGGACGCTGCCGCGTCCGGGCAGCGCGACGGCGGCTCCTTCCACCGGGAAGCCCCGATCCCCGTACTCCGGACCGCGACTGACCTTCAGCGCCAGGGTCCACGCCGTACTGGACCCCGTTCGGCCGCAGTTACTCCGGACGAACGCCTACCTGCAACGCCGCGTGGGCCGGGAGATCGGCCGCCAACTCGACGACGGCACCGGCATCGACCGGCTGCGGGCCCGTCTGGCGTCCCGTCTGGCCCTCCTGCCCCCGGACGACATCCGGGACCCCGGCGGCTGGCTCCTGGGCGTCGCCCTCCCCCGCTGGGGATGCCGCAACCCCGACTGCGAGTCCGGGACGCTGTGGTCGACCGGAGAAGGGTGCCGGGCCTGTGCGGAGGCGGCCGCCGCCCGCCGCGGGGACCGACCCGGCCCCTCCACACCCGCCCGACGGCCCACTTCCCCCGGCCTCCCCGCCCCGCACTGCCCCGAATGCGAACGCCCCCACCTGCCGGGCGGTTCGGGAGTCTGCCGGGACTGCCGCCTCGGCGCGGCAGGAGCCGCCGTGCCCGGCCCACCCGTGGGGGTGTGTCCGGGAAGCGGGGGGAAGAGCTGTGGCCGCGTGACGCCGCACGGCCTGTGCTGGCGTTGCCGGGCGGCGGCTGAAGCCGCCGCCCCCCGCGGGAGCGTGCGCGCGAGCGCGCCTCCGCGGCAGCCGGCACCGCACCGCGTCGCCCGGGACTCACGGCCTTCGCGGTACGCGAATCCCGGAGCCGCGGGACCGGCGCGCTACCCGGTCCCTCCGGTCAGGGCCGTCTCCCGCACGGGGGCCGTCGCCGTGCAGGGCTCCGCGCCGGGGCCGGGCAGTGGCCGCCCGGTGGGCTCGGCGCCGGAGCGCGCGGACTCCTCCGCCGTGCCGCCCGGCTCGTAGTCCGCCCGGACACTGCGCCTCTCGCGCCACAGATGGTAGAGGGAGAGCACGAGGATGCTCGTGCCGACCAGGTTGGCCACGAAGTGCCACCACACGCGGTAGGTCGTCAGCGCCGGACCGGGCTCGATCGTCCCGAACCAGGTGGACAGGCCGACGGCACGGTCGGCCCCCAGCGCCACGGACACGGTCAGCACCGCGTGTTCCAGACCGTGGATTCCCTGCATCCACACCCCCATCCGGGCGCACTTGCGGGACTTCAGGTACCGGGCGGACCGCCGGGTGATCTGCATGATCCCGACCAGCCCGGCGAGGAAGATGAAGTTGCCCGCCAAGTGCAGGATCTCCATGCCCAGCGACGGTTTGGTCATGTCGATCCGGCCCAGCCCGCGGGCCATGCTGTCCCCCCACGGGGTCATCCAGGCCGGCGAGTTCGGATGGAGGACCCAGTAACCGGCCTGGGCCACGTGCTCCTGGAAGTGACCGAGCTGGCCGACCGCTCCCACCACGATCAGACCGACGGCGGTGCGGTGCACCCAGGAGCGCACCGGCCCCCGGTTGGCCCAGGCCAGTACGGCGACGGCCGACCACATCGCGACGGTCCAGAGGATGATGAAGACGGCTCCCACCGTGTCCACGGTGGATACCGACATCCCCATTCCCGGCATGCCGATTGCTTCCGATGTTCCCGGCGGATGATCCACAGGTCCTCCCTCTCTCCGGTGACAGACGACCCTCACACCCGCGTCGGAACGGCGCGGGTAACGTGCCCCAGCCGCCACGCTAGGAACGGGCCTTCGGCAAGGACCACTCCCACCGTGCGCTCCTCCTTCCTTCCTTGAACGACCACACCTTGGGTCTTCGAACTCCCAGGTTGGAATCCGATTTCCGATGTGTCCTTGCCGGAACAGCGGGCTCGACATCCGGCGAACCCGATGAACAACGGGAGCGGACCGGCCCGGAGGAAAACGACAGGCTCGACCGAGGAAAGGGTATTCTCCAGTTTCTACACAGCGATGCATCTCTGTATGTGAGGAACCCGTCAACCCGCCCTGTTCTTCGCCCCGTGACTGACCGTCACGCTCGCGGTCACCCCGCACTGTCCTTTTCCGCTATAGCCGGCCGCCCGCGCAGCGGGCCCAACTCTTGCCCACCGCGCAACCGCTGACGGTTGGCCACTTCCGCCTCATGAGGGGGTGTTCCGGGGGTGGAGCGCAGCGGAACCCCCACCCCGCCACACAGGCCCTCCAGCCCGCTGTGAGCGAAGCGAGCAGTGGCCGACCCCCGGGGGGAGG